>NZ_JAIWOF010000095.1 GCF_020217025.1 Flavobacterium sp.
TAACCATTTTTTAGCAATTCTAAATTCTTCACCGATGATAAAATTTTTCGCATCGGCATGAAAGAAAACTAAATGAATTTCTTTGTGGTTACTTAATGTTAAATGCAATGCCAATTTGTTGATTTCATGATTGCTTTTTGGAGTATTTCCATGCTTATCAAATTGAACTAAGGCGCATTTTTTAATCTCTTTTAAATCAACAACTTCATTAACTTGAGTGTCATCTGCTTTTCTAAAATAAGCTAAACTATCGCCTTTTAAACCAATTCCTGAATTGTTTGACCAAAAATCGGTATCTGAGAACTTGGTGTTTTTATCTGACGATAATTCGTTTAATGTGTTTAATAATTGATTTTTTCTTTTTCTAACGTTATTGTTAATGATGAAAATTGGAATAATAATTAATGAAAAGAATACGATTCCTATAATAGTGTTGGTAATATCCATTTTGAATTTATTTTAAATTAAGTGTATAATAAGATTTCCCAAGTATCCTATTTACAAGGGATTAACAAAACTTAAAATAAATTTTACCAGAAATAATGAAACGGAAAAATGATTCTAGATGTATTTAAAAACAGATTTAAAAAGTTCTTTTTCACGAAGAAAACTTCAAAACTATTTTTATTGAATAATTCCAATTGAACTAAAGAAGTTAGTAATAAAAACGAAGGAATTTGCTTTCTAACGATTTCTGTTGAACTCGAATAATTTTGATTCGTATTTAATGAAACCGATTCTTTTTGAATTCCTTCTTGATTAAAATCAACTTTTCCTTGATTAAAATGAAGCGAAATTTCTTTTGTAGATTCCTTTTTTATAGGTTGAGCAACAGCCAAAGTAACATTACTATGCAACAACAAATAACCGAATACAAAAACGATTAAAGTAGTAATGATATAATGAGTGACTCTTTTCAATTAAATTATTTTTGCAAATGTAAGTATAAATGAACTACTTAACTAATTTAGATACAATTTCAGATACAGGCAAAATAGCTTTCGTATCTTCAATACTTGGTCCCGCTACCCAAACGGTTTTATAAGTTACTTGAGTTGCCGCTTTTTCTGTGGCTTTCATTCCGATGTAAAAACGAATCATTTTGACCCATTTTTTTAGGCTTTTATTCTTATTTAATAAAGTTTCTAACCAAGTTTGTTTAGTTCCTACTTTTTGAACATAAGGCGTATTGATTACTGTACATGGTGTTCCCGAAATTCGCTCTGTCATTACGATATCTTTCGCTCCGTAATCTACACAAGCTTGTTTGTATTCTTGAGAAACTCCAGATTCAATTGAAGCAATAAACGGACTTCCTACAGAAACGCCAACCGCTCCATAGCTTAGCATTTTATCTAAATCGGCCTTACTTCCTACTCCACCAGCTGAAATTACGGGTAAAGACGTATTTTCATTTAAAGATTTTATTAATTCTTCTGGACTAATATTTCCTCTATGTCCACCAGCTTGATTGTTTACTGCTACTAATGCATCTGCTCCCAAACTTTCTACTTTTTTAGCGAAAGCTAAATCGGTAACATCACAAAATACTTTAATTCCGACTTTATGCGCTTCATTAATAGTTTCTTCTGGAGAACCTAACGAAGTTAGAATGAAATCAACTTTTTCTTCACATAAAATACGTAATTGCTCTTTGTATTTAACGTTCGATTTGTTTACAATTAAATTGAATCCAAAACTTCCGCCTGGAACTTTGGCTGCTTTTAATTCGTGAATTGCGGATTTTAATTCTTCTAAAGTTCTATAGTTTAATGCCGGAATACAACCTGCTACACCACTTTTCATACCTTCAATTACCATTTTAGTATTTGATACCAAAAACATAGGAGCCATAATTACAGGATGTGTAATTTGTAAAAGCGAAGTCAACGATTGTTTTTCCATTTTTATTTGAATTTATTTTCAAATATAAGAAAAAATAAAAATATTATGCATGCATATAAAAATTATTATTATGTTGTTTTTAACCAAAAATGTGAAAAAAATTGTTAAAATTCTTAATAAAAACTTAATTTAATTAGAGAAAACTCTGATTTAAAATAAATTTGAACAAACTAACTTAATAATGAAAAACAAACTTACACTTCTAAGTAGTATTTTGGTACTATTTCTATTTTCTTGCAGTGCAACAAAAAGCAAGAAGAAGACAACAAACAAGATCAAAATGGAAACCGTTGCATCAGATGCTAAAAAACCCGATGCTAAAAAAGAACCAAAACCTTATAAAAAAGTAATTGATTCAACTGCGGTAACGCAAAATGGACTTATTGATGTTCATAAAATAGGTGAAAAATACCTTTTTGAAATTTCAGACTCTTTAATTGGAAAAGAAATTATGACCATCACAAGATATTCTAAAACTCCTGCTGGTGGAGGAATATTTGGTGGTGAGGAAGTTAATCGTCAAGTTGTTCGTTTTGAAAAAGGACAAAACAATACTATTCTTCTTCGTTCGATTACTTATGTAATTATGACACCTGATGAAGACAAACCAATTACAAAATCGGTTAAAAATTCAAGTGCTGATCCAATTATTGGAATTTATGATATTTTAGCTTACAAAAAAGATAAATCAGGGAAAGAAAATATTGCTAGTGTTATTGATATGACTCCTGCTTTTGATTCTGATTTACAAACATTTTCATTAAACTCAATTAACAAACAAATGTTAAGCATTCAAGCTTTTCAGAAAGACAAATCGTTTATTCAGTTTGTAAAGAGTTTTCCAATTAATACCGAGATTAGAACAACAAAAACGTTTACGACCGTTGCGCCTCAAATATCAAGAAATCCAACACCAAAAATTGGGGTAGATTTACCAGCGGGATTAGATGCTGGTGTGGTTACAATGGAATTAAACACTTCTTTTATTTTACTTCCTGAAAATCCAATGCGTAAACGTGCTTTTGACAAAAGAGTTGGATACTTTGCCAATGGATACGATGTTTTTGAAGAAGATTCTCAAAAAGCCGATACCGATATTTTTGCTGTAAGATGGCGTTTAGAACCTAAAAATGCTGAAGACGCAGAAAAACAAAAACGAGGTGAACTAATTGAACCTAAAAAACCTATTGTATACTATTTAGATCCTGCAACTCCAGACAAATGGAAACCTTTCATCAAACAAGGTATCGACGACTGGCAAGAAGCCTTTGAATTTGCTGGTTGGAAAAATGCAATTCGAGGCGAATATTGGCCTGAAAATGACCCAACAATGAGTTTAGAAGATGCTCGTTTTTCGGTATTGAGATATTTTGCAGCTGAAATTCAAAATGCTTACGGTCCAAATGTTCACGATCCAAGATCTGGAGAAATTATGGAAAGTCATATTGGATGGTACCACAACATCATGAGTTTATTACGCGATTGGTATTTAATTCAAACTGCTGCTGTTGATCCACAAGCTAGAAACAAAAAATTTGACGATAAATTAATGGGTGAATTGATTCGCTTTGTAGCAGCTCATGAAGTAGGCCATACACTTGGTCTTCGTCACAACATGGGAGCAAGTTTTGCAACTCCAGTAGAAATGTTGAGAAATCCAGAGTTTCAAAAGAAAAACGGACATACATCATCAATTATGGATTATGCTCGTTTTAATTATGTAGCACAACCAGAAGACGGTGTAACTGATTTATTCCCAAGAATTGGCGATTATGACAAATGGGCAATTAAATGGGGTTATTCTTACTTTAAAGATGCTAAAGACGAAGATGCTGAAAAAGCATTATTAAACGAAATGACGAAAGAAGCTTACAAAAATCGTCGTTTATGGTTTGGTACTGAAACAAATCCGTATGATCCAAGATATCAAACAGAAGATTTAGGTGATAACGCTATGAAAGCTTCTGATTATGGAATTAAAAATTTAAAAAGAATCTTACCTAACTTAATTGAATGGAGCAAAGAAAACGGTGAAGATTATGATGAATTAAACGGTTTATATAACTCTTTGACAGGTCAGTACAGACGTTATATGGGTCACGTTACCAAAAATGTTGGTGGTATTTACGAAACTCCAAAAACGTATGATATGGATGGAAATACATATGAAGTAGTTCCATCAGCTATTCAAAATGAAGCCGTTGCTTTCTTAAACGAGCAATTATTTAAAACTCCAAAATGGTTATTAGACCAAAACATTTTGTCTAAAATTAGACCAGAAAACGGAGTTGAAGCTATCAAATCAATTCAAGATGGAACTCTTTCTAGTTTATTAGCTGGAGATCGATTAGTTCGTTTATTAGAAACTTCATCTCAAAACAAAGCTAATTATTCTGTTGATGAATTAATGAGCGATTTAAGAAAAGGAATTTTCTCTGAAATAAAAACTAACGCACCTATTGATATTTATAGAAGAAATTTACAAAAACTATTTGTTTCTAAATTGATAGAAACCATGTCAACAGAAAAAACAAATGTTACTTTCTTTAGTGGTAGAAGAATTGTTTTAGCTGATACCGATATTCCATCGATTGCACGTGGTCAATTAAATGAATTAAAAAATCAGTTAAAAGCTGCTGCGTCTGGTTCTGCAGATCGTTTGACGAAATTTCACCTAAACGATTTAGTTGCAAGAATTGAAAATGCAATGAAACCTAAATAAGTTGAAAACAAAAAGGGATGACTTAATTGTCATCCCTTTTTTTATATTTTAAATTGATTATTTTTTCTTTTTGGTTCCTGATCCTGAAGTTTTTGGAGCTCCTTTCATCTCATATTTACTTGAAACGGTATTGTAAACATATGTACTATTTTGAGTTTTTGTTTTCATCACAAAACTTCCATCAGGGTTAAGTGTAAATTCAAATCCTTCACTTCTGTTTTTTTCCACATCGTGAGAAGCCGTTTTATTAGCATCTAAAAATATGGTTTCTTTAATATTTGATGATTTGTGAATATTACCTAAAAGGAGTGTTTTTGTCTCCGTATCCCAAATTTGATCTTCGGTAACCACTCCATTCTCTTTTTTTAATTTGGTATCAATTTTAATTTCTTCTTTCCAATTCACATGATAAAACTTTTTTCCTTGCGTTGAAAAACTTTTTACAACAAAGCCAGTTGGTTTAAAATCAGCTTTGTCTAATTTTTTTACTTCCAATGTATCTACTTTTCCTTCTTTTTTAACAAATAATACTACTCGTTTCCCTGTTTTTTCAGAAATAATTTCGGCTGAAATATTATCGACTGTAGTTAAAACAACATTTTTTGTAGCTGATTTTCCTTTGCCTTTTTGAGCAAAACCAACAGTTGACACTAATAAAACAAGAAGTAAAAATAGTTTTTTCATAATAGTAGGTTGTTAAATTAAGTTCCTAATATACAAAAAAATAGATACGATTGATTTTTATGAAATAAAAAAACCGAATCATTTCTGACTCGGTTTTAGATTTATCTTCGATTTGAAAATTATTTCACTTCTTCGAAATCTACATCTTGAGTTTGGTCTCCTGAAGCGTTTGCTTGTGGCTCAGCTTGAGAAGCTCCTTGCTCTTGTGATTTGTACATTTCTTCTGTAGCTGTTTTCCAAGCTGCATTTACGTTGTCTAAACCTTTTTGAATAGCTTCTAAATCTTGATTTTCGTGAGCCATTTTTAATTCAGTTAGAGCGTATTCGATAGCAGTTTTGTGCTCAGCAGTTAATTTATCACCAATTTCTTTTAATTGACTTTCTGTTTGGAAAATCATCGAATCAGCCTCATTAATTTTTTCAACTCTTTCTTTAGCTAATTTGTCTGCTTCAGCATTCATTTCAGCATCTTTTTTCATTCTTTCGATTTCTTCTGGAGTTAAACCTGAAGAAGCTTCGATACGAATATCATGCGATTTTCCAGTTCCTTTATCTGTAGCAGAAACTTTGATGATACCATTTGCATCAATATCGAAAGTTACTTCAATTTGAGGAACTCCTCTTGGTGCTGGTGGAATACCATCTAAATGGAAACGACCAATTGTTTTGTTATCATTTGCCATTGGTCTTTCTCCTTGTAAAACATGGATTTCTACCGATGGTTGGTTATCTGCTGCTGTTGAGAAAACTTGTGATTTTCTTGTTGGGATAGTCGTGTTAGACTCAATTAATTTTGTCATAACACTTCCCATAGTTTCAATACCTAATGAAAGTGGTGTAACGTCTAATAATAATACGTCTTTTACTTCACCAGTTAAAACTCCACCTTGAATTGCAGCTCCAATTGCTACTACTTCATCAGGATTAACTCCTTTTGATGGTTTTTTGTTGAAGAATTTCTCCACTTGTTCTTGGATAACAGGAATACGAGTTGAACCTCCTACTAAGATCACTTCGTCAATATCAGAAACTGATAAACCTGCATCTTTTAAAGCTTTAGCAACTGGTTCCATAGAACGTTTTACTAAAGATTCAGCTAATTGTTCGAATTTAGCTCTTGTTAATGTTTGAACTAAGTGTTTTGGTCCAGAAGCCGTAGCTGTTACGTATGGTAAGTTGATTTCTGTTTGAGCAGAAGCTGATAATTCAATTTTAGCTTTCTCAGCTGCTTCTTTTAAACGTTGTAATGCCATTGGATCTTTACGTAAATCAACACCTTCAGCAGCATTGAAATCGTTTGCTAACCAATCGATAATTACTTGGTCAAAATCATCTCCACCTAAGTGAGTATCTCCGTTTGTAGATAATACTTCGAAAACTCCGTCTCCTAATTCTAGGATAGAAATATCAAAAGTACCTCCACCTAAATCGTAAACTGCGATTTTTTGGTCTTTACCTTGTTTGTCTAATCCATAAGCTAAAGCTGCTGCTGTTGGCTCATTGATAATACGCATTACTTTTAAACCTGCAATTTCACCTGCTTCTTTCGTAGCCTGACGTTGTGCATCGTTAAAGTAAGCTGGAACAGTAATAACTGCTTCAGAAACTGAATGACCTAAATAATCTTCAGCTGTTTTTTTCATTTTTTGAAGTGTCATTGCAGACAATTCTTGCGGTGTGTATAAACGACCATCGATATCAACACGAGGCGTATCGTTATCACCTTTAACCACTTTGTAAGCTACTGTTGAAGCTTCTTTTGCACTTTCAGTATACTTGTTACCCATAAAACGTTTTACCGAAGCAATCGTTTTTGTAGGGTTAGTTACTGCTTGTCTTTTTGCCGGATCTCCAACTTTAATTTCTCCACCTTCTACAAAAGCAATTACAGATGGTGTTGTTCTTTTCCCTTCTGCGTTTGCAATTACAACAGGTTCTCCACCTTCCATTACAGCCACACATGAGTTGGTTGTTCCTAAGTCGATTCCAATAATTTTGCTCATTTTTATACTTGTTAGATTTTAAATTTCGATTTTAAACTCGATGACTCTAATTCAATGATTGTGCCATAACGAAAAATATATAAATTTGACAGAAAACAGCTTTTGTCAGGTTTTTTAAACTGACAAAATGTCGTTTTATGCCGACTTTTTTATTCTATTCTGACTTAAATTTCTAAAATTAGCAACATTAAAAACCAAGATTGAAATCAAAATCAAGGAATAAGAAACAATTTGGGCAACCGAAACCGATTCTTTAAAATAGAAAATCGCTAAAAAGAAATGAATCAACGGATTGGTGTACATTAAAATCCCAACAGTTGACGAATTTAATCCTTTTAAAGCGTATAGATTTAGGAATAAAGGAATAATCGTGAAGACGATTACAATGATTAAAAGTAACAAATAAAATAAAAATTCGGTTGGAACTGCTCCACCATAACTCGGATAAAACGGTAATAAAATAACTGAAGAAATTACCATTTGAATGGTCAATATCAAGAATTTATCAAAATCACTATTTTTTCTTTGGGAAACTAAATACAATCCGAAACTTAAAGCGATTATCACACTGTAAATCAAATCTTTAAAATTTCCGTAAGATAAAATTACACAACTAATTACGCATAATCCTACTGCAATCCATTGCCAAACATCGATTCTTTCTTTTAATAATATGAAAGCTAAAACGGTGGTTAAAATTGGGCAAATTATATAAGCAAACGAAGCCGATTGCAAACTCACATGATTCACCGCGTAAATGAATAAAAACCAATTTAATACTAACAAAAGTCCGCCAACAATCGTCATGATTACAGCTGATTTTTGTTTTTTCTTTGAAAGTTCTTTGAAGGTTTTCTTCGCTTCAACAACAACTGATTTTCTAAAAAATAAATTAATTCCCAATAAGAAAGCCGTAGCAATAAAAACTCGGAAGAATAAAATATCTAGTGAAGCATAATCCGTTAAAGGCTTCAAAGCCAAGCTGAAAAATCCCCAAATAACAAAGGCAATAAGAGCAGCTAAAAAATACTTATTTATTGGCATTACTTTTTTTTGCAAAAGAACTAAAAAAGAAGGAAACCAAATCCCAATTTTATGTTATTAATTCAAAAGATTTGTAACAATTGAACTGTTTTACGTGTTGCATAATTTCAATTTTAAAAACTATCTTTGCTATACTAAAGAACTATTTATGGAATGTATTTCTGTTTTTGATATGTTAAAGATTGGTGTTGGACCTTCAAGTTCTCACACTCTTGGACCTTGGCGTGCTGCCGAACAATTTTTAAAAGAATTGCGCAATCGCAATCTAATTGATAACATAATTGGTGTCAAAGTAGATTTATATGGTTCCTTATCATTAACAGGAAAAGGGCATGCAACAGATTTAGCAGTAATGCTTGGTTTAAGCGGCGCTGACCCAGAATATATTCCGGTGGAAAGTATTGATGTGATTATTTCTGCCATCAAAAACAAGAAAGAAATTTTCTTAGGAAATGAAATTTTAATTCCGTTTTGTTTTGAAACTGATATTGTTTTCAACCGAAACTTTTTACCTTTTCATGCCAATGGATTAACTTTTACCGCTAAAACTGATACTGAGACTTATTCAGAAACCTATTATTCGATTGGTGGCGGATTTGTGGTAAAAGAAAAAGAAGACCATCACAAAGAAGAAATTTTACATACTTTTCCATTTCCAGTTGAAAAAGCGGATGAACTTTTAGCTTTTTGTGTGGCAGAAAACAAGAAGATTTCAGAAATCGTTTACGAAAACGAAAAAACCATGCGTAGCGAAGAAGAAATTCACAACGAATTGCTTCGCATTTGGGATACGATGTTAGAATGCATGTACATTGGTTGCCATTCAGAAGGAATTCTTCCTGGTGGACTTAATGTTAGGAGACGAGCGTATGACATGCACAAAAACTTAATTGGTGTTTTACCTTATGAAGATCCGTATTCTTGGTTACAAATCATCAGACAAACCGAAGTTAAATTCCGTCAGATTTTAAAATGGGTAAGTTGTTTTGCATTGGCAGTAAATGAAGTAAATGCTTCATTAGGTCGTGTAGTTACTGCTCCTACTAACGGAAGTGCTGGAGTTATTCCAGCCGTTTTGATGTATTATTTGGTAATCGAAAATCACGAAGCAGGCGAAAAAGAAATCAAACAATTTTTAATGGTTGCAGGCGAAATTGGTTCTATCTTTAAAAAAGGAGCTACAATTTCAGCAGCTATGGGCGGTTGTCAGGCAGAAATTGGAGTTTCTAGTGCTATGGCAGCAGCAGCTTTGTGTGAATTGATGGGGGGAACTCCAGCTCAAGTTACGATGGCAGCCGAAATTGCAATGGAACATCATTTAGGATTAACTTGCGACCCGATTGGTGGTTTAGTGCAAATTCCATGTATTGAACGAAATACTATGGGTGCAATTAAAGCCATAAATGCAGCAGAATTAGCTTTAGAAACCGATGCTTTAAATGCAAAAGTGCCATTGGATAAAGTAATCAACACCATGTGGGAAACGGCTAAAGACATGAATACCAAATACAAAGAAACTTCAGAAGGTGGTTTAGCGGTTGCAGTTGGATTAGCAGATTGTTAATGAAAAGTAATCGACTAAATTATTTTATCCTTATTTTATTGGTTTTGATTCTTGGAATACTTTCAAGGAAAATGCCTT
>NZ_JAIWOF010000221.1 GCF_020217025.1 Flavobacterium sp.
AATTCATCATCTTTCTCCACACCATTAAAGCCATAACGGTAGCTATTGCTGCTTCCGTGTCGGTTAGGCACGAGCATTCCGAAAGGATAGTAGTCAAAAATTACTTCACACCAATATCAGAAATACTTAACAGTAATTCAAGAAAACCTAAAAAAGGTGAAATTTGGACAAAATCCACACTTTTTATTTGTAAGAACGTATTTCAAATATATAACTTTTTTACTTCTGCTTTTAAAAAGTCAGGTTTTTATTAATGTACTCCCACAATTTTTAATCCTCCGCCTTTTAGTTTTACAAAACTTCCGTTTACTTCTTGTAAAAAACACACCTCCAAAACAGCTACATAAAAATTAGAATCTTGAAGAGTAGGAGTAAATGATAAAACTAAATCATATATAGTGGCGTCATTCAAGTCAATCAAAGCTATAGAACTTGTCTGAGTTATTGGTGTTGTAAAATGTTCAAAATCTAATTTCGCAACATGTAATTGTAGTTGTATTTGGTCAGCACCTTTTGGGGTAATAAGAGTAGAAGCGCAAAAATCTAAAAACTTTAAACTACCGGCAGTAAAATCAACCTCCATTTTAAAAGGAAAGTAACGACTAAACTTTTGGGTTTTATCAAATTCAAAAGCCAAAAGCGCTTTTTTACCTTCCGCAGTAAGCATTCCATTTCTAACGGTTCTATTCCCTCTGTTTTGTATCTCATCTAATTTTAAAATCTCTTGAAACAAACTCACAATATGGTTGTGCACATAGGGTATTCTTAGTGGTAACAAACAAGCAGCAATAGCGCTTCTAAAATATTTCCCCACTTTAGCACAATGCGCAAATTCAGAACTATTTTCTCTAACACGAGCATAATTAGCACTATTCTTAAATTTCTCACCATCAAATCCACCCGTTTTCCGTATCACAATTTTACCATTCATCTCATAAAATGATAAACCATCAAATTTTCCTGTAAACTGTACAATTCCTTTTAACTTTCCCATGAACAATTTATTGTAAATAGTTACTCATAATTTTATTTAAATATATAGCACTGATATAGCATAGATATAGCACTAATAAAGCACTGATAGTAGGTACAAATTTAACACAAAAAGTACAATATCAATTACTTAAATTTAGGTAATAGATAAAGCATTTTTTAAAAAGGGTGTTTAATGAAAATAGATGTAAAATGTAGTAATAAAAAAAGCAACTCCTAAAAGTTGCTTTTTTTAGTATTTTCCAAACTAAATTGTTAGCATATTTTAATTTTGATAAGGTGGCTTGCATGTCTTATCTAAATGTCTTCTCAATCTAGCAACATCCGTAAAATCGGCTTCAATAGGTGAAGGTAATGTTGAAGGTGAAACAATTGGACCCGTGAATTTTCTTGGTATGCCTCTTCTATCATCATATGGCGTTGATGGATCATCTGTTGTTGCTCCTTGAAATGGATAATAACTAGTTTTCGTCTGACCTCCATCTACATAGGTGAATTTTACTTCAGTTTTTGTTAAAAAACCATCTCCATCATCATCAATATCTAGGTAATCTGGTTGACCGTCTCCATCGGTATCTTTAGCTGTCTTTTTAAAATTTACAGTACCATTTACATAATCAACAATATCGCCAACTTCTGGCTCTCTATACTCATCTTTTGTTAACACCTTATCACCATCATGGTCTCTGTATCGTAATCCTTTTAATCCAAAAGTAAAAATTAATGGTGAATAAGCTGGAATCAACCCTTTTTCTTCATTAAAATAAGCTAAACCACTCGGCACAAACATTACTCCAGCTCCAAAATTAGAGTAAGAAACGTCTCCATTAAGTGGATTTTCAGAAAAATCACCTGTTTTAAATAAAGGGAAAATTTCACTCCATCCAGAAATCACATCTTCTAATTTAAACCATGTTGGCGTCAAGGCTTGATCAAAAACTGTTTGTTTTGTATAAGTTGTTGAAACACTACCCACCACTTCAGTAACTTTTTCAAAAACAATTCCTTTATAAGATGCATATACCGAATCTAAAGGAGTTGGATTCAAATTTTGTCCTTCATTCATTTTTAAATAATATATCACATAATTTATATCATTTAACTTTCTTTGAATAGTGTCCAATTCTGTCATATCCCAAATGGCCTGTTGCGTTCCTCCTTCAGGAATTTCTGCAAATACCGTATTATAATCCGCATCAATTGTTACATAATGTGTATGTAAAAATTCTTCGATTTGGTCGATATTTTCATTATATACTTCAAGTTCATTTCTAACTACAATTGAAGTTCCACCATCATCAGAAGGACAAGCGTAGAAAGCAAAAGCAACTGTTAATAAAAGGGCTATTTTTAAAAGACTTCTCATTATTGTAAAATTTATAGGGCGCAAGATACAATTTTCATTTATTTTTGTAGAAATATTAACATGGTTTTTTGAATTATATTATGCGAATAGATAAACTTTTATGGTGTTTACGATATTATAAGACCCGAAGTATAGCTACTGAAGCTGTAAAAAAAGGACATATAACCGTTAATGGACAGGTGGCAAAGGCATCAAGAGAGGTTTTTGCTATGGATAAAATTACACTTCGAAAAGACCAAATCAACTATAAATTAACCATTTTAGATGTCCCTCAAAATCGTTTGGGCGCTAAATTGTTAGACATGTATCGCAAAGACGAAACGCCAAAAGAAGCTTTTGAACATTTAGAATTACTAAAATTATCTAAAGAACACTACAGAGCCAACGGAACGGGGCGTCCTACTAAAAAAGAACGTAGAGATATCGACGACTATTTAGATGATAATATAGAAACTGAAGAAATTAAATAAGATGAACTACTGGGAAGAACGCTATCAAAAAGGAGAAACGGGTTGGGATGCAGGTTCTATTACAACTCCTCTAAAAGAATACATCGATCAATTAACCGATAAAAATCTTAGAATTTTAATTCCAGGTGCCGGAAATGGTTATGAATTTGATTATTTAATTGAAAACGGATTTCAAAATGTTTATGTGGTTGATATTGCCGAAACTCCTTTAAATAATATCAAAATTAGAAAACCAGAATTTGTTTCTCATTTAATCCATTCCGATTTTTTTGCCTTGGATATGACTTTCGATTTAATCTTAGAACAAACGTTTTTCTGCGCTTTACCTCCTGAAATGCGTCCGCAATATGTTGAAAAAATGGCTTCACTTTTAAATCCGAAAGGAAAATTAGCGGGATTATTATTTGACTTTCCATTAACTACTGAAGGTCCGCCATTTGGAGGTTCTGTAACCGAATATTTGAATCTATTTTCAGATAAGTTTACCATTAAAACCTTAGAAAAAGCACATAATTCGATAAAGCCACGACAAAATAAGGAACTCTTTTTTATCTTTGAAGTCAAATAACAACACACATGGAAAATATTATTTTAACGCACGAAGAAATCAAACACAAAACCAAACGAATTGCTTACCAAATTTACGAAACCTTTGTTAATGAAGAGGAAGTGATTTTGGCTGGAATTGCTAACAATGGCTTTATTTTTGCTGAAAAAATAGCTGCAGAATTAGCTTTAATTTCGGATTTGAATGTAACGCTTTGTGAAGTTAAAATCAACAAACAACAACCACAAGATGTTGTAACCACTTCTATAACTCCTGAAGATTATAAAAATAAAGCCTTAGTCTTAATTGACGATGTTTTGAGTTCTGGAACTACCTTAATTTATGGCGTAAAACATTTTTTAGAAGTACCATTAAGCAAATTCAAAACAGCAGTTTTAGTAGACAGAAATCACAAAAAATACCCTGTAAAGGCTGATTTTAAAGGGTTATCTTTATCCACTTCATTACAAGAACACATTCAAGTTGTTTTCGAAGAGAATAACTCATATGCCTACTTAAGCTAACAAAGCCTTAATTTCATCTGCAATTTGCTCTACCGACTTGTCATCTACGGTAACGATTTTCGTGGCTTGATGATAATAAAAGTTTCGGTCGAATAAATGTTTATTGATAAAATCTTTCAAACTAACCTCATCTTGATTGTGAAGCAAAGGACGTTGGGCTTTCTCTTTTATCAATCGACTTACCAATGTATCAACTGAAGCTTTTAAATAAATAGAAAACACATCCTCTTGAAGCAATAATTCATGATTATTATAATAACAAGGTGTTCCTCCACCTAAACTTAAAACAAAGTCATTTTCTTTCGCTAAAAAAGTTTTCAGAATTTCATTTTCTTTTTTACGAAAATAAATTTCACCTTTGGTTTGAAACAATTCAGCAATTGAAATTTGAGTTTCTTTTTCTATTTCTTGGTCTAAATCATAAAAAGGAATTTGAAGCTTCTCTGCTAAAAAAGCACCTATTACCGACTTACCACAACCCATGTAACCTAATAATATTATTTTCATAAATAAATAATCCCTTATAAATTAAAGGGTTAAGAAATTAATTGTAAAAAAAGACAAATTTATAAGAAATTCCCATTGCAAAATAAATAAATGTTTATATATTTGCACCCGCATTCAAGGAAATAAAATGACTTGGTAGCTCAGCTGGTAGAGCACATCACTTTTAATGATGGGGTCCTGGGTTCGAATCCCAGCCAGGTCACTACATAAAACTTATTTCTTGAACGCACCGACTTGGTAGCTCAGCTGGTAGAGCACATCACTTTTAATGATGGGGTCCTGGGTTCGAATCCCAGCCAGGTCACAAAAAAATTAAAGACGTTGCATTGCAACGTCTTTGTTGTTTTATGGCCAAGTGGAGAAACGGTAGACTCGCCATCTTGAGGGGGTGGTGCTCGTAAGGGCGTGAGGGTTCAAATCCCTCCTTGGTCACTTTTGTTACAATTTATTCTCAATCCTATCCCCTATATTATATTTGTTTAACCAAATTTAGACTATCGTTAAACATTTTTACCAAAATACTTTTTTTGTTCACTTTTTTTATTACTTTTGTTAAACAAAATGAAATGAGAGATGAACAACGTTAAAAATGTTTTCAGTATCAAAGATTTAGAAAATCTTTCAGGAATAAAAGCACACACGATTCGTATCTGGGAAAAACGCTATAATGTATTAGAGCCTATGCGTTCAGATACTAACATTCGTTCGTATGATATTAAGAATTTACAAAAGCTTTTAAATATCGTATTACTTCACAATTACGGCTATAAAATTTCAAAAATAGGCACGCTTAATCAGGAGCAAATTAACAAGTTAGCCAACGACATTATTTCCGAAAAAAGTGCAAAAAATCACGCCATTAGTACTTTCAAAATGGCAATGATGAATTTTGATCAATCTTTGTTTTTCAATACATACAATCAATTATTAAGTGAGAAATCATTTCGTGAAGTATTTTACACTGTTTTTATACCACTGATGCAAGAAATTGGATTTCTTTGGCAAACCGAGACCATTTCTCCAGCACACGAACATTTCATTAGTTATTTAATCAAACAAAAACTTTTAATAAATACAGAAAAAGTACAAATACTAGAACCAACAAGAACAGACAAAGTTTTTGTGTTATTTCTTCCATTAAATGAAGTTCACGAACTTGGATTAATGTATTTGAATTACGAAATCCTATTAAAAGGCTACCAAACCATCTATCTTGGAGAAAGTATTCCAACTGACAGCTTGTTAGATTTAATTAATTCTTACGAAAAAATATCTTTTGTAAGTTATTTAACCGTTGAACCAAATCAGGAAGAAATTGATAATTATATGATTGATATTCAAGCGAAACTTATTGAAAACACCAATCATGAATTGTTATTATTAGGCAGAATGACACAATCGATATCATCCAAAGTCATCAAAAATAACGTACATGTATTTAATAGTATAGAAGAACTTTCAAATACTTTATAAAAAGATTTGTTTTGTTTAACTTTTTTACTATTTTTGTTAAACAAAATAAAAACAAGTGAGTAAAAACATCGCCATAATCGGTTCAGGATTTTCTTCGTTAGCTGCAGCTTGCTATTTAGCAAAACAGGGTAACGATGTAACTGTTTACGAAAAAAATAGTACCATAGGAGGAAGAGCGCGTCAACTTAAAAAAGAAGGCTTTACATTCGATATTGGGCCAACATGGTATTGGATGCCCGATGTATTTGAGCGTTTCTTTGCTGACTTTGGCAAAAAACCTTCAGATTATTATGAGTTAATTAAACTCTCACCAGCTTATCAAGTCTATTTTGGACATTTGGATTTTGTTACTATTGCCGATAACTTACCAGAAATTGTAAAAACTTTCGAATCTATAGAGAAAGGAAGCGGAAAGCAATTAGAGCAATTCATGGCGGAAGCTAAAAGCAATTATAATATCGCCATTAAAGATTTGGTATATCGTCCAGGAGAATCGCCTTTGGAGTTAATTACTTTAGAAACAGCCAAAAAAGTGAATCAATTTTTCAGTAATATTAAAAAAGATGTTCGAAAACGATTCAAAAACATGAAATTGGTTCAAATTTTAGAGTTTCCCGTTTTATTTTTGGGAGCAAAACCAAGCGACACGCCTTCTTTTTACAACTTTATGAACTTTGCCGACTTTGGTTTGGGAACATGGCATCCAAAAAACGGAATGTATTCGGTAATTTTAGCTATGGAAACATTGGCGAAAGAATTAGGAGTCAAAATAAAAACTAATGCTAATGTTCAAAAAATTGATGTTACCAACGGAAAAGCGACTGGCTTATTAGTAAATAACAAAATCATTACAGCTGATATGGTTCTAAGTGGCGCCGATTATCATCATTCGGAAACTTTATTGGATGAGAAATATCGTCAGTATTCTGAGAAATATTGGGAAAACAAAACATTTGCTCCTTCTTCGCTCCTATTTTATGTTGGGTTTGATAAGAAAATTGAAAACGTAGAACATCATTCTTTATTCTTTGATGTAGATTTCAATATTCACGCCGAAGCCATTTACGACAATCCAAAATGGCCTGAAGAACCTTTGTTTTACGCAAGTTTTCCATCAAAAACTGATAAAAACTCAGCTCCAGAAGGAAAAGAAGCTGGAATCTTTTTAATTCCTTTGGCACCAGGATTAGAAGATACAAACGAGTTAAGAGAATTATACTTTGAAAAAATAATCACCCGACTAGAACGACTAACTAATCAAAGTGTGAAAAATAATATTATCTTTAAAGAATCGTTTTGTGTAAATGATTTTGTTAAAGAATATAATTCGTACAAAGGGAATGCATACGGTATGGCCAATACCTTATTGCAAACCGCTTTTTTAAGACCTAAATTGAAAAGTAAAAAAGTACAAAATTTGTATTTTACTGGACAGTTAACCGTACCAGGACCGGGAGTTCCACCGTCCTTAATTTCAGGAAAATTAGTTGCCGATTTAATAAAAAAGTATCAATAGTATGAAGTCCATTTTTGATAACGTTTCATTTGATTGTAGCGTAAAAGTTACGAAAGCGTACAGCACATCATTTTCATCTGCTGTAAAAATGTTGGCTCCTAGTATCCGACAAGACATCTATAACATTTATGGTTTTGTTCGCTTTGCGGATGAAATTGTAGATACTTTTCACGATTACGATAAAGAAGCCTTGTTTTCTCAGTTTGAAAATGAATTAAGTTTAGCGCTATCACAAAGAATTAGTTTAAATCCAATTTTAAATTCATTTCAACATACTGTGAATAAATATAATATTCCACAGGAAATGATTGATGCCTTTATGAAAAGCATGAAACTTGATTTAAGCAAAAGTGAATACAAAACAACAGAAGAATATCAAGAATATATTTATGGTTCAGCTGATGTTGTGGGATTAATGTGCTTGAAAGTTTTCGTAAACGGAAATGATGAAAAGTACAATGAATTAAAAGATTCAGCTATGCGATTAGGATCAGCTTTTCAAAAAGTGAATTTCTTACGCGACTTAAAAGCAGATTTTGAAGAATTAAGTAGAACTTATTTCCCTAATACCGATTTGAATCATTTAGATGAAAAATCAAAACAAGAAATCATTGCTGATATTGAAAGTGATTTTGAAGCTGCTTATGAAGGAATTAAAAACTTACCTTTAGAAGCTAAATTTGGCGTTTATACGGCATACAGATATTATAAAAAATTATTGAAAAAGCTTCAAAAAACACCTTCTTTAGAAATCAAAAATACGCGTATACGAGTTTCTGATTATCAAAAAGTAGAATTATTGGCCAGATGTTACGTCAAATACAGATTAAATATAATTTAAAACTAATATAGTATGTGGTTACACGTTTTAGTATTTTTCACAACCTTTTTCTTCATGGAATTCATGGCTTGGTTTAGTCATAAATATATTATGCACGGATTCTTATGGAGTTTACATGCCGATCATCACAAGAAAGATCATGATTCATGGTTTGAACGTAATGATGCTTTTTTCATTTTTTATGCTGTTGTGAGTATTGGCTGTTTTTTATTGTGGCAACACAATATCTTAGAAATAGGATTAGCAATTGGATTAGGAATTTTCGCTTACGGATTGGCCTATTTCTTAGTACATGATATTTTTATTCACCAACGATTTAAATTGTTTAGAAATGCAAACAATCGTTATGCTAAAGCTGTTAGACGCGCTCACAAAATGCATCACAAACACATAGGAAAAGAACACGGAGAATGTTTTGGAATGTTAATCGTTCCTTTGAAATACTTCAAAAACTAAAAAATCCCGCAGTTGCGGGATTTTTTTTATTTCATAAGTTGTTGTAAGGATTTCAGTTGCTCCATATCGACTTGTGATTTTTGGAGTAAACTCAGCATATTCATTATATGCGTTGGATTCATATCGTTTCCTAAAACACGAACTACTGCAAAACCATTTTCTTTCTTTCCAGCTAAAACTACGAACTCTTCAATGTGTTCATCATCATTCCCAACGAAATAAATAGCTGCTCCATCGTTTCCAGAACCTACTTTCATTAATTGCTGATAGCTTTCGTCTTTCAAAATAGCTTTTACTTCTTTGATTTCTTTATCATATCCTGATATATCAGTAGAATCAGCTCTGAAAGCTAAAATATTCATTTTATCAAACGATTCTAAAGCCGCTTTTTCAGTTTCAGACAAAGTAACTTTATCTGTTTTAATGATATTAGAAGCTAAGTCTAATGCAATGAACTTAGATGATTCCGTATTTTTTACAAAATACTTTTGAAGCGTTGGTTTTTCTTCACAACTCCAAAGTAAAATCACACTTGAAACAAGTAATAGAAACTTTTTCATGGTTTATTTTTTTGAAGCTTTTTTCAAATCATCACCACCAGGTAAATTCATTTTTTCGGTTAACATAGAAATTTCATCTAAACTAAAGTTTCCAGTTAATGATAAAACAATTGTACTAGCATCTTTCATATTAGCTCCTTCAATAAACATTAAAAGTTCTTTTACAATGTTTTCGTTAGCACCTGATTTTACATAAATTTTCACATTTTTACCATCGCCATTTACACGCATCAATTCTTCTAAAGGATTCGATTTTAAGTAACTATTTACAGTCGCTTTCATATCGGCACCTAATTTTGCATTACTCGTTGTAAACACTTTTAAGTTGTCTAATTTTTTAAGCAAGTTCATGTATTGTTGCATTTCTTTATCTTTTGCATCCACTTTAACTTTACTCATCATTTCAAACATCTTCTTATTCACAATAACAGATGCTACACCTTCTTTATCTTCAAATTTATCAAAAGCGCCTTGTGCAAAAGAAACTGTTGATACCATTAAAAATGCTATAACTACTACTAAATTTTTCATTTTTCTTATTATTTAAAAATTGTTTTTTTTGTTTTTTCGTATTCTTCTAAATATACTACACTTTCCATGCCAATGTTAACTTGTTCTGAAACCATTAATAAGGCTTTCTGTGTAGCGGCAAAGGCTTCTTCTGGATTATCATATGTTCCTAAATCTTCTTTCTTAGGTTCGGATGGATAAAAATAGAAGGTTGCCAATCCAAAAAGTACAACAAAA
>NZ_JAIWOF010000222.1 GCF_020217025.1 Flavobacterium sp.
CTTGCTGCAATACCTATCCATTTTACAGTACTTTGTTTTCTAGGTTGTAATGGGAGTTTTTGCTCGAATTGCGTTCCTTTTTGTGTTTCAAAGTAACCAAATAGTGATTGATATTTTGCCAAATGCGGCGCCACATCGTTGGAAGAAAAATAGGCCTTTAATTGTTTTTCTTCTGCTATTGTAGTTTCTCCTTGAAAGTATTTTTCCAATAATTGTTCAACTAACTTGAGTTCCATAATTATGTGTTTTTTCTATTTGTTCTCTTAAGGTTTTTCGTGCTCTTGATAAAGCTACTCGAACCGCTGTTTCATTCATTTCTAATACTTGAGCAATTTCCGAAAATTCGTATTCTTCAATTTCTCTAAGTTGTAATATCAATCGTTGTTGTTCAGGTAAATCGTTCATTAACTTTTCTGCCCATTGCAACGTATTTTGATGCTCTATTTGTGTTTCAACACTCGCTTGCTTGTCTTGATAATTATTATGTACAATTTGTAAATTAGTAGCTCTTTTGCTTTTAAGTTGATCCAAACAATAATTCTTGGTCATCGTCATCGCTAAAGCTTCTACACTATTGTATTGTTCTAAAGCACTATTTTTATTCCACAACCTCACTAAAACCTCCTGAGTCGCATCTTCTGCTTCTTCCGTACTCACAAGCATTCGCTTCGCTAAACGAAATAACTTATCCTTAAAAGGAGTGATTATTTGTACAAACTCGTTTTGGTTCATAGTAATTGGTTGGTTTATAATGAAGACGAATGTAATTTAATTTTGTTACAAATAAAAAAAGGTTCTGATAAAAAAATATCAAAACCTTTTAAAATCAAATAATTAAACTTTAGTTAAAACATGAAATTCAAACCTAATTTATAATTTCTTCCTCTTGTATTGTATCCAATTAATTCTTGGAAATCCTCATTAAATATGTTAGTCACAGTTCCAAAAATATGTAAACGCTTTGGTAATAATTCATATGAAATATTCGAATTAACCAACTGATAAGCGGCTAAATTAACAGCTTGCGTTGCCCAAATATTCGAATCGTAATAGGCATCGCTTCTTTTATCTACATATTGATAATTGATTCCGAAAGTTCCTCTTTTGAATTTGTAATTCAAGTCAACATTTCCTTTATGTTTTGGAATTAATCGGTTTAATTGTTGTTCTACTTCTGTG
The DNA here is from genome assembly GCF_020217025.1 of Flavobacterium sp. Lineage (GTDB taxonomy): Bacteria > Bacteroidota > Bacteroidia > Flavobacteriales > Flavobacteriaceae > Flavobacterium. Next base: position 1,180 of record NZ_JAIWOF010000222.1, read on the forward strand.
AAAGTATAATTACCTCCAATGTTGAAACGTTCTGATAAGGTATAACGAACGCTTGTTTCTACTCCTTTTGCATTGTAAGTTCCGTCGATGTTAATATAATTTGAAGCAAACGTTATTGGATTAGTAAAAAATCCAAATGTATTTTCTTCTTCTCTATAAAAACCAACCGCATTTATTGTTAATTTTTTATCCAATAATTGCGATTCGAAACCAAATTCTGCCGTAGCATTTTCTTCTGGAGTTAAGTCTAAATTTCCGTAAGGACCATATAATTGGTATAAACTTGGCGTGATGAAAGCTGTACTATACGAGGCTAAAATTTTCAATGGTAAATTTTCAAATGAATAACTCGGATTAAAATTATACACTATTTGATTTCCGTATTCGCTATGCGTGTTGAAACGAGCTCCTGCATTGACATTCAAACCAAATTCAGAATTAAAAACCAAAGTAGCATACGGATCTAACAAATTGAACTTCGCTCCTTCTCTTGCTACATTAGTATAAGCGTCTTTTTGTGTCATATCGAAATATTGATATTGAGCACCTAGAACCAAATACACTTGTTTGCTGAAATTATATTTATTAAAAGCATCAATCGAAACACTTCTTCCTGAATAATTGTAATTATCAATCGTTCCCGACCATGAATTTGAAATATTTAAAACTCTATCAATTGTTGACGCTCCTGCGTTAATTGCAAATTCTCCTTTGTTGTATTTGTATTTTGGTAAGAATCCAATTCTGAATTGTTCCGAAAAACTATTATTATTCAAATCGTCAGAATTAGCAATAAAACCATCAAACGAATTGTCGAATGTGTTTTTGATTCGGTCATAATTTCCGAAAAATTCAAAACTCAATTTATCATTCGCCTTGAAACCAATTTTCTGCAACACATTCACTCTTGAAAACGTATCTTCTTCGAAATTTTCTCCTGCAGCTTCCGACATTCCTTTCGTTTCGGTGCTGTTTAAAGTCGTCATGTAAGAAACTTTATTGATTGTTCCATTTACCGATAATCCTTGATTGAAATCTTGAGCACTCGTTTTTGAAGCATTTGAAGTATTTTGCGTTCCCATATTGATGTACGCATTACCCGAAATTTCTTTTTTAGCTGATTTTTTTAATGTGATATTGATAACTCCAGTTGCAGCTCCAGTTCCGTACAATGTACTCGAAGCGCCTTTCATGACTTCAATTTTCTCAATTTGTTCTACTGGAATTAAACGTAAATCATATTCAATATTAATTCCTGAAGCATCAGAAACTGGAACACCATCAATATAAATAGCTACTTGACGATTACGACCACCACGAATGTAATAGCCTAAATTTTTTCCATTAAACGATTGATTTCCGTTGATTTCCACTCCAGCAACCTGACTCAACACGTTAGCTAAATTTTGACCTTTTTTGGCTTCTAAGTCCTGAGCGGTAATCACTTCAATAATTTTACCTGATTTTTCTTTGCTTTGCGCAAATTTTGTGTCGGAAACGACCACTTCTTTTAAATTAGTCACTTTTAGCGTATCTGATTCTTGAGCATACGCAAAAACAGTAGCTAGTGTAAATACACTTAAGCCAATAAACTTTTTGTTCATTTTAGGGTTAATAAAAATTTTAATAAATTGGGGAGAAAAGCACAGAATTTACCCATACTCAAACTTTTTTTCCCGAAAGTTTGTTACTCAACGAATGTGGCAGGTCTCCTGGCTTGCGTCTTGTTATCAACCTTCTCATTCGCCAAGGCGAACAATGGTAATGTAGAAAATAACAAGCTTGATAGCTTACAGTTGCGGGTACAGCTTAGGTTTTTCACCTAATTCCCTTTTAATGTTGTTTTGAAAAATTCAGAAACAACAACCAAAATTCGGGTGCAAAGGTATTATATTTTTTGTAGATTTGAGCAAATATATATTTTATGAAAAAAATAATTTTACTTTTCTTCATTTGTTTTTCAGGATTTGCACAACTTAATTATGTTCAAATATCCACCAACTCCACTAGCGTTTATGTTACTACTAATCTAAATGACCCCATTAATCCATACAATGATTCGACATCAGATGCCGGTTTGAATACTATTTTTCAGAATCATAATGTAACGACAATTACCGACAACTTTCATGAAATTGACAACACCAATGCTATTTTCGCAATATACTCAGGAACTAATTTGAATGGATTTATAACTGATTTAGAAAATTATTCTTCACTTGTAACTAAAGTTAGTATAAGTCCAGAATTTGAAACTTTTGGGGATGTTTTAATGTATAATTTAGTAAATCCATACATAGGAGTACAGACCGGAACTGATTCAAATGGGATTGTGATAACTAATGATAGTAGTCTTAATTCTATTTTATTCAATCACAATGTAACTTATTTTCAAAACTATTATTTACAATGTGATTGTAATGTAATCAATTTAAAAAACGATTTAATTAATTACAACTCTGTTATAAGTTCTTCTCACTATGCACCTTTAGTATTTTTAAATACCCCAGAATTTTCTAGTAATTTAATTAAGATTTACCCAATTCCATTTCAAAATGAAATTGAAATTAATAGTAATAATCTTATAACTAATTACAAACTTTTTTCATTAGATGGAAAGATTATAACTGATGTAAACCAATTTGAAAATTTTAAAAATTCGCTTCTAAATTTAAATTCAGGAATATACATTATTGAACTTACCAATGATTCTAGTGAAGTTCACAGACAAAAAATAATAAAGAAATAACCTACTTCTTCTTATTCATCTTACGCCACAACCAAATAAAGCCAATTGCAAAGTGTGCTAAAATAATAGTTGCTACTGCATAAAGGAAAGCGTTAGAATCTGTTCTCATGTTTTTTTATGGCAAATTTAGTGGTTTTTGATAAATCGTTTGGCATCATTTGTTACATATAATCTGTGTTTGAATGTAAAGTACTACTTTTGCAAAAAAATTTTTCATGCGTCACTATTTCATTTTAGTTGTTTTATTATTGGGGTTCATCCAATGTAAAAAATCTGAAAACTCATCAAATCTTCCTACTTCTGTGCAAAACAGCATTCAACATGCAGAAGGATTTTCTATTGAAAAATATGATAATTTCTCGGTGGTAAAAGTTTCGAATGCGTATCCTGAAGCGAAAAAAGATTACACTTATGTACTTCATAAAAAAGGCGCTCAAATACCAGATAGTTTACAAAAATTTACTGCGATTGAAGTGCCAATAAAAAAGGTAATTGTTACTTCAACAACACATATTCCAGCATTAGAATCATTAGGAGTTGAAAATACTTTAATTGGTTTTCCAACAACAGAATACATTTCATCTGAAAAAACAAGAGCTTTAATCGATGCTGGAAAAGTGCGCGATTTAGGTTCTAATCAAGGATTGAACACAGAAGTTATTTTAGACATTCAACCTGATGTAATTGTTGGTTTTAGTGTAGATGGCGATTTAAAAACTTACAAAAACTTAGAAAAAAACGGTCAGAAAATCATCTTCAATGGCGATTGGACCGAAAAAACACCTTTGGGAAAAGCGGAATGGATTAAATTCTTCGGTGCTTTGTATGATTTAGACGAAAAAGCAAACGAGATTTTCAATTCGATTGAAAAAGAATACAATTCCGTATTAGCTTTAGCAAAAAATGCTAAAACCCAACCCACCATTTTTGCCGGCGCTATCTACGAAGACCAATGGTTTTTACCTCAAGGCGATAGTTGGGCAGCCTATTTTTTAAAAGAAGCCAACGGAAATTACCTATGGAAAGATTCCAAAGGAACAGGAAGCTTAGCTTTATCTTTCGAAAGTGTTTTAGACAAAGCCAAAGATGCTGATTTTTGGATTGGACCTGGGCAATTTGGTTCCATTAAACAAATTTTAGAAAGTAATCCCAATTACATTTACTTTAAAGCGGTAAAAAATAAAAACGTGTATTCGTTTAGTACTAAAAGAGGAAAAACTGGCGGTGCCATCTATTACGAATTAGCACAAAACCGACCTGATTTGGTTTTAAAAGACATCGTAAAAATTTTACATCCCGAAATGTTACCCGATTACGAATTGTTTTTTTTCGAGAAGTTAAAATAATGTAATTTAGCCAAAATTTCAATTCATGTCGTTTACCAAAAAACAAAACCTTCTTTTCATCCTCTTGCTTGTCGCAATGGTGTTTTTGTTTTTGGTGAATATTAGTTTGGGTTCAGTTTCTATTCCTTTGAAAGAAGTAGTTAACGGACTTTTATCGCAAGACATGAGTAAGGATAGTTGGGAGATTATTCTATGGAATTTCCGTTTTCCAAAAGCCATAACCGCAATTTTAGTTGGAATTGGACTTTCAATGAGCGGCTTGTTGATGCAAACGTTGTTTAGAAATCCGTTGGCTGGACCTTATGTTTTAGGATTGAGTTCGGGTGCGAGTTTGGGAGTAGCGTTTGTCATTTTAGGAACTGGATTTTTACCACCCTTTATCTCATCCTTCTTTTTATCGAATTACGGATTAATTCTAGCATCGAGTTTAGGAAGTTTATTGGTTTTTATGGCCGTTTTATTGGTATCGAAAAAACTAAAAGACACCATGGTAATTCTGATTGTCGGATTAATGTTTGGAAGTTTTACAAGTGCCATTGTTTCGGTGCTATCCTATTTTACTACAGCTGAAAAATTACAGAAATTCACTTTTTGGTCAATGGGAAGCATTTCTAATTTATCTTGGAATGAAATTTCGCTTTTATCCGTTTTTGTTATTATCGGAATTGGCATTAGTTTCATGGTTATCAAACCGTTGAACGCTTTATTATTGGGAGAAAAATATGCTCAAAGCATAGGAATCAATTATAAGAAAACGCGTTTTTTAATCATTATCGCAACCAGTATTTTAGCAGGAAGTATTACCGCTTTTGCAGGCCCGATTGCTTTCATAGGTTTGGCAGTTCCGCATATGGCGAAATTGTTATTTCAAACGAGTAATCATTTTGTGTTGTTTTGGAGTACGCTTTTACTAGGCGCCATTGTCATGTTGTGTTGCGATACAATTGCGCAAGTTCCAGGAAATGATATTACTCTACCAATTAACGCGATAACATCAGTAATTGGTGCTCCAGTTGTGATTTGGTTGTTAGTTAAAAAGAAACGATTTTAACCATGAGCGAACAAAATTTCACCATACAAACACAAAACCTTTCGATTGGCTACAAATCCAAATCGGAAGCGATTACTATTGCTCAAAATATCAATCTAAGTTTAGAAAAAGGCAAATTAATCGCATTAATTGGTGAAAACGGAATCGGAAAATCTACTTTATTAAAAACAATTACTGGAATTATTCAACCATTATCAGGTGAAATTACTTTACTAAATAAATCGTTTCAAAGTTACAAACCACTTGATTTAGCTCAAGAATTAAGCATCGTTTTAACCGAAAAATTACCACCAAGTAACTTAACTGTTTACGAAATCATTGCGTTAGGAAGACAGCCTTACACCAATTGGCTAGGAACGTTATCAGAAGAAGACAAAACTAAAATTGAAGAAGCTATTTCGCTTACAGAAATCCAACATTTGGTTCACAAAAAACATGATGAAATTAGCGATGGACAATTGCAAATTGCTTTGATTGCTCGCGCTTTGGCTCAAGATACTTCGATTATCATTTTAGACGAACCTACAACGCATTTAGACTTGGTTCATAAAGCGACTTTATTAAAATTGTTGCAAAAATTAACTCATGAAACTGGCAAAACCATCCTCTACTCTACACATGACATCGATTTAGCGATTCAAATGACAGACGAAATGATTGTGTTTACGCCAAATCAAATTGTACAAGACCAACCTTGTAATTTAATTCAAACTGGGATTTTTAATACGTTGTTTGATACCGAACATCTTACTTTTGATGCTACTATTGGCAAATTCAAAATCAAATAATTTATCCTAATTTTACCTTTTGTTTAACGCTTCGAATTTTCAATTTTCATAATTTTACCAAAAAAAAATATGAAATACGTTTATTTAACCTTAATCCTAGCTACTATGAAAAGCTTTGGACAATTAGTAAAAGTAGATTACGCAGACGGTAATCAAAAATTAGAAGGATTTTTTGCTAAAGCACAAAAAGCAAATCCAAAGAAAATTGGTGTTATCGTTTTACCTGCATGGATGGGTATTGATGCGCACTCAAAAGAATCAGCAGAGGCTTTAGCTAAATTAGGCTATCATGCTTTTGTGGCTGATATTTACGGCGTTGGAAACAATCCAAAAAACACGGGTGAAGCTGGAAAAAATGCAGGTTACTACAAAAATAGTCCTGCTGAATACCAAAAAAGAATTCAATTGGCGATTGACCAATTAGTAAAAGCTGGTGCTGATAAAAATCAAATCGCAGTAATTGGTTATTGTTTTGGTGGAACAGGTGCTATCGAAGCGGCTCGTGGCAACTTAAATGTAAAAGGAGTAGTTTCTTTTCATGGTGGTTTAGGAAAAGCAGCGAATAGTCCAACAAACGAAATTAAAGCAAAAGTTTTAGTGTTACATGGAGCCGATGATCCTTATGTTCCTGCAAAAGAAATTGAAGCTTTCCAAAACGAAATGCGTGAGACGAAAGCGGATTGGCAAATGAATTATTATGCAAATTCAGTTCATGCTTTTACTCACAAAGATGCGGGAAGCGATAACAGCAAAGGTGCTGCTTACAACGAATTAGCCGATAAAAGAAGTTGGGAAGCAATGAAAACGTTTTTCTTAGAGATTTTCAAATAATCGTTATAGTATTTCAAAAATAGAAAAACAGTTATTTCACTTGAAGTAACTGTTTTTTTTATACATCAAAACTACTCACCTCTAAAACTTCACCCGCTTTCAAATCATTTAAATGAATGTTACCTACACGCACACGAACCAATCGCAATGTAGGAAAACCAACAGCTGATGTCATTTTTCGTACTTGACGAAATTTTCCTTCGGTTAAAGTTATCGAAACCCAAGATGTTGGACCGTGACGCTCATCGCGAATTTTTTTTCCGCGTTCGCCTAAATTTGGTTCAGATTCTAATTTAAACGCTTTACACTTTTTGGTTTTGTATTTTTTGCCGTGCAAGCCGATTTCGACACCGTTTCTTAATTGTTCAACAGCTTCTTCAGTAATCAATCCATCGACTTGAGCGTAATATTCTTTTTCTACTTTTTTACTTCGGACAATTTCGCTCATCATGCCATCTGTCGTCAATAAAAGTAATCCTTCAGAATCTTCATCTAAACGACCAATAGCCATGGTGTTTTCGGGAAAATCGTATAATTCGCCCAACAACTTTTTCTTGCGTTTTAATTGGTAAATAAACTGCGATAAATAACCGTAAGGTTTATGAATAAGAAAGTGATGATGCATGTAGAAATCTTATTTTGGTGTGGCGAAGATACTAAAAACTGTTGGAGTGATACAAAAAATAAGGAGGCCTTATTTAAGACCTCCCTGTGTCGATTTTGATTTATTACGTTTTTCTGATCTGCTATAACTTGAGAGGAATAAACGACTGAATCTCTTTTTAGATATGTAACTAACGATATATTCAATAACTAATCAAAATCACATAGTAAAAGTACAACATTCTGAGCAATTGAATATCAACCATTTGAGGTTTAACAAATTTTTATCTTTCAAAATCGACCAAAATCAATAAAAATCGACTAAGTTATATTGGCTTTAAATTTTAAAATAATTGAAGTGAAATTTAACAGTAATCCATGTAACATTTGTAATTTTATGCCACTTATAAAGCCAAAACCATTCTGATGAAAAAACAGTATTTGATTTTCTTTCTTTTTATTTCAATTGTATCTAATAGTCAATCCATTAAAGGTAAAATTACTAATTTAGAAGGAATTGCTCTTTCAGATGTTTACATTCAAAATATCCAAAACAAATCACATGCGCATTCCAATTATAAAGGAGAATTTAATTTAGAAAATTCAAAAATTGGTGATAGCATTAGTCTTTCTCACAAAAATTTCGATGAAATAAGAACCGTTCTTACCGAAGCAGGAATTTACACTTTGATTCCGAAAGCTGTAAGTTTAAAAGAAGTGGTAATTACGAATGAACTGAATCATTTACACGAAATTTCAAAAATTGATTTGAAAATAAATCCAGTAAATTCTCCTCAAGAACTATTGCGAATTGTTCCCGGATTATTCATTGGCCAACATGCTGGTGGCGGAAAAGCAGAACAAATCTTTTTACGCGGTTTTGATATCGACCACGGAACCGATATTGCCATAACTGTTGATGGAGTTCCCGTAAACATGGTGTCTCACGGACATGGGCAAGGGTATGCTGATTTACACTTTTTACAACCTGAAACTGTTGATAATGTAGATTTTGATAAAGGTTCATATTTTGCCAATAAAGGAAATTTAGCTACTGTAGGCTATGTAGATTTCAGTACAAAAGACCGAATCAAAAACGATGAAGTAGCTTTAGAAATTGGGCAATTCAATACACAGCGCATTCGAGGAATGTTCAATTTAATTTCTTCAGACAAAGAGAGTTTGTATTTTTCTGGTTCGTATTTGCAAACCGATAGTTACTTTGATTCTCCACAAAATTTCAATCGAACTAATCTATTTTCTAAATACACTTTATATAACGAAACTTCTAAATTATCATTCTCTGTTTTTCATTTTGATAGCAAATGGAACGCTTCCGGACAAATTCCGCAAAGAGCAGTTGATCAGGGTTTAATTGGACGTTTTGGAGCGATTGATGATACTGAAGGCGGAAATACAAGTCGAAGTATTGTAAACATGAAACACGAAAAAC
>NZ_JAIWOF010000223.1 GCF_020217025.1 Flavobacterium sp.
AATTGTCTGAAAATTCGAGTTTGAAAACTAGTGCTTATGTTTCGTTATATGATTTCGAATTGTATTCTAACTTTACTTTTTTCTTGGAAGATCCAATAAATGGAGACCAAATTAGACAAAAAGAAAAACGAACAACTTTCGGATTAAACTCTGAATTTGACAAACATACTTTCATTAAAAACACTCCGTTTAGCTACCAATTTGGAATGGGCTTACGACAAGATAAAGTGAATGATATTGAACTTTCTCATACTGCTAATCGTGTTACAACACTAGAAAATATAATGTTGGGCGACATAAACGAAAGCAATTTATCTGGTTACGGAAATACTGAATTCAAATTCAACAAATTAATTGTGAATGCCGGACTTCGTTATGATTATTTCAAATTTGATTACTATGACAAATTGAGTCCAACTTATTCAAATGAAGCCGTTAACAAAGGGATTTTGAGTCCTAAATTGAACTTTCTTTATAAATACAATGACAAACTTCAGCTATTTTTAAAATCGGGAAAAGGATTTCACAGTAACGATACACGTGTAAACGTAGCGAATGGTGGAAGAAAAACATTACCTGCTTCGTATGGTTCAGATTTAGGTTTTGTATGGAAACCAACTCCAAAATTAATCATCAATTCAGCGCTTTGGTATTTATTTTTGGAACAAGAATTTGTCTACGTTGGCGATGCGGGAATCGTAGAACCAAGTGGAAAAACCGCAAGAAAAGGAATCGATTTAGGTTTACGCTATCAATTCACCGATTGGCTATTCTTAAATGCTGATTACACTTATACGAATGCTAAAAGCATAGAAGAACCAAGTGGAAACGATTACATTCCGTTGGCTCCAAAAACCACTTTTATGGGAAGTTTGAGTGTGATAAAAAATCGATTTTCGGGTTCGTTTAAAAGCCGCTATTTAGGCGATAGACCTGCGAATGAAGATTATTCTTTAACAGCAGAAGGATATTTTGTTTCCGATTTGAATTTGAATTATACCTACAAAAATTTTACAGCAGGAATTTTAATCGAAAACATCTTCAACACAGAATGGAACGAAACCCAATTTGAAACCGAATCTCAATTACAAGGAGAAACCTCATCTGTAACCGAAATTCACTTTACGCCTGGAACGCCATTTAATTGTAGAGCAGTTTTGAGTTACAAGTTTTAAATAATTCGAAAAATAGTAGTACATTTAACTTCAGATAATAACTTTTTTATGCCAGAATCCATGCTTATTTTAATCACTTTTATTGTAGCACTTGCCGTTGGAATTTTCATCGGGAAGTTAATTTTTAGCGCCAAATCACAATCCGAAAAATCAGGTTTAGAAGAACGAATTAACGGACTTTTAAATCAAATGGAACAATTGAAAGTACAATTTCAAACAGAAAGAAATCAGTTTGAGAAATCGCTTGCCCAACTTTCATCCGAAAAAGAAAATCTTCAAAAAGAAAAGGAATCTTTAGCGATTCATTTGGCTAAAAAGGAAAATGATTTTAATAATTTATTAGAACGCAATAAAGAGCAAAAGCAAGAAGTAGAGCAACTTCAGGAGAAATTCACTAAAGAATTTGAAAACTTAGCCAACAAAATTCTAGAAGAAAAAACAGTAAAATTCACCGAGCAAAACAAGGAGAATTTGAAAAATATTTTGTCACCTTTACAAGACAAAATTCAACTTTTTGAAAAGAAAGTCGAAGATACGCATAAAGAAAGTATCGATTATCATGCTGCGTTACGCCAACAAATTTTGGGACTTCGCGAAATGAACGAGCAAATGAGTAAGGAAACCATCAATTTAACCAAAGCTTTAAAAGGCGACAGCAAAATGCAAGGAAATTGGGGAGAATTGGTGTTAGAACGCGTGTTAGAAAAATCGGGATTAGAGAAAGACAGAGAATATTTTGTACAACAAAGTCACGTTACGGAAGACGGTAATCGTGTATTCCCCGATGTTATCATCAATCTTCCTGATGGCAAGAAAATGATTATCGATTCGAAAGTAACCTTAACCGCTTACGAACGTTACATCAACGAGGAAGATTCGGATATAAAAAATCAACATTTAAAAGAACACATTGTTTCGATAAATCGACATGTAGAGCAATTGGGTAGCAAAAATTACCACGATTTGTACCACATGGAAAGTCCAGATTTTGTGTTGCTTTTCATTCCGATTGAGTCTGCTTTTGCAGTGGCTTTAAATGAAGATACAACGCTATACAACAAAGCATTCGAGAAAAATATTGTGATTGTAACGCCTTCTACCCTTTTGGCAACCTTACGTACGATTGACAGTATGTGGACGAACCAAAAACAACAAGAGAACGCGATTGAAATTGCGCGTCAAGCTGGAGCTTTGTATGATAAATTTGAAGGTTTTGTTTCCGATTTGATTAAAATTGGGAAGAAAATGGACGAAGCTAAAATCGAATATGGTAACGCTATGAACAAGCTGGTTGACGGAAAAGGAAATCTGATTACAAGCGTTGAAAAACTGAAAAAAATGGGAGCTAAAGCTAAAAAAGCACTTCCAGAAGCTGTTCTAAAAAGAGCTAATGAAACAGATGAAATTTCATCACTTTCTGAAAACAATAACGACTAAAAAAGAAAATTATGATACGAAAAATTGTTCTTTATATTGCTTTATCACTAACTCTAATAACGGTGGGTTACTTCAGTTTTATTTATTATGTACCATATAGTGACGGAGTCCGCTCGGGTGAATTGATTAAAATTAGCCATAAAGGTTTTATCGTAAAAACATGGGAGGGCGAATTAAGTCAGGGTATTTCTGGCGCTCAAATTTTTGCTTTTTCTATAATGGACAATGAAACTGCTGTTATTGAACAACTCAAACAAAATCAAGGCAAAAAAGTAACTTTAGAATACGAAGAACGCTACAAAACTTTCTTTTGGTGGGGCGATACCCGCTATTTTGTTACTAAAGTTTCACTTGAAAAATAATTTTTATGGAAATTGCTAATACCGTTGATGCATCAAGAATTACACTTTCTGAATTAATGTTACCATCGCACTCTAACTTCAGTGGAAAAATTCATGGTGGATATTTATTGAAATTAATGGACCAAATTGCCTTTGCTTGTGCCTCTAAATTTTCGGGTTGCTATTGTGTAACGGCTTCGGTGGATACGGTTGATTTTTTGAATCCTGTGGATGTGGGCGAATTGGTTACTTTAAAAGCTTCTGTAAATTACGTTGGCAAAACATCGATGGTGGTGGGAATTCGAGTTACATCGGAACACATTCAAACTGGAGTAAAAAAACATTGCAATTCGAGCTATTTTACCATGGTGGCAAAAAATGAAAACGGACAAAATGTTCAAGTTCCCAAACTTATTTTATCCAATTTAGAAGAAGTTCGCCGCTTTTACGATAGTATTAATCGCATCGAAAACAAAAAAAGAGCTAAAGAAATTGAGACCAATTTTGATCACAAATCAAAAGAAGCGATTGATAATTTAAAAAATTATAATGTTGTAATTTCCGATACTTTATTCAAAATTTAATTACTAAATCGTCAATATTTTGAAAAAAAAGTTATATTTGTCTTAAACAAAACAAACAAAATATAACTAAATGATAAAAAAATACTCGATTTACACCATTATTATTAGTATCTCTCTTCTTATTTATGCTTGTACAAGCGATAATGATGATAATGACTATACACCTGTTTCTCCTGTCACAGTTGACCTAACACAAGTACCCTATTCAAAACTATCGGATTACAAATTTTTTGAAGGCGAAATGAAGAATCAAATTCCTTCATTAAATGTAATTCCATATGAACCTATTTCTTCTCTTTTCACAGATTATGCGCATAAAAAGAGATTTGTTTGGTTGCCAAACGGAACGAAAGCTTCTTTTAATGGCGATGATGAAATTCTAGACTTACCAATTGGTTCTGCTATCATAAAAACTTTTTATTATGATAATGTGCAACCATCAAATTCGACAAAAATACTTGAAACCCGATTGATGATTAGAAAATCAGAAGGTTGGATTTTTGCCGATTACGTTTGGAATGATGAGCAAACAGAAGCGTTACTTGATTTAAATGGTAGTACTAAAAACATTACATTCAAAGACGATAACAATGTAACTAGAACAGTAGATTATAGAATCCCAAATGAAGCACAATGCATTGTTTGTCATAAAACTAAAAGTTATGAAGATGGAAATTATGTTCAAAAGAATATTCCAATTGGTATAAAACCTCAAAACCTAAACAAAACATACAATTATGGTAGCGAATCTAAAAATCAATTAACTAAATGGATTGAATTAGGCAAGCTAAATAATTTTGCGTTACCTACGGAGGCAAACACCATTGTAAATTACAATGATAACACACAACCACTTGAGATGAGAGTTCGATCTTATTTCGACATTAATTGCGCACATTGTCACAAAGAACATGGGCATTGTGATTACAGACCAATGCGTTTTGCTTTTTCTGAAACAAATAACAATCTAACTAATATGGGTGTTTGCGTAGACACACAAGATATGCAAAACTTTGAACCTGCTTTATCAAAAATAGTTACTCCTGGAAACATCTATCGCTCTATGCTTTATCATAGATTAAATACGATTGATGAAACGTATAGAATGCCTTTACACGGTAGAACCATTATTCACGAAGAAGGAATTCAACTTGTAGAAGAGTGGATTAATTCATTAAGCCCTTGTAACTAAAACCCTAACCATTAAACAATACAACTATGAGAAAAACTTTACTATTAACCTTTGCTACATTACTTTCCACAACAGCAAATTTTGCGCAAGACAATTGTGAAAGTGCTATGCCAATTTCTGGTCCAGGAACATATTCTGTAGGAGTGATTAATGGAACCCAACCTTCCAGTTTTTGTGCTCCTAATGGAGCAATACCTACCGTAAATATTCCAGCTGGTGAGTGGTATGCCTATACTCCATCGCAAAATTTTGCAGTAAATATAACTTCTGATATTGCCCTAAACAATCCTAGAAAAGATACTAGAATGCATGTTTTTACTGGAAATTGTAGTAATCTTACTTGTCTCATTGGAGATGATGACTCAGGCTCTAGCTACTCTTCTACCGTAAATTTCAACGTTACTGCTGGAACAACTTATTACATCGTTTGGGACAACAGATGGCTTAATACAACCAATAATACTGGATTTAGCTTTCAACTTACCGAGAGTACTGTTTTAATCCCAACAACTCCAATTACCTACACGACACAAACTGTTCCTACAATAAACAGTGCATATAATATTTGTGTAGTCGACATGAATGGAGATTACAAAGATGATATTGTGGGTATAAGCGCCGCTAATATGCGAATTCATTACCAAACAAATACATCTGGAACCTATACCGTTACTGATATTCCTTTATCTGGAACAGTCTTACAACCGAATTGGAGTATGGCTGCTGGTGATTACAACAAAGATGGTTTTAACGATATTGTTTTAGGTAATGGTAGTGGTGCAACCATTTTGAAATCAAATAGTACTGGAACAGCTTTTTCTACCTATACTCCTGGTCAATATATCTTTTCGCAAAGAACTAATTTTTCTGATTTAAATAATGATGGTAATTTAGATGTATTCGTTTGCCATGATATCGCTCCAAGTTGTTATTACTTAAACGATGGAAGTTCTGGACTAACTTTTTATCAATCAACGGTTACTCCTGGCGCCATGAGTATTGCAACAACAACAGGAAATTATGCAACCCTTTTTACTGATTTTGATAATGACGGAGATTCTGATGTTTTTGTTTCAAAATGTTCTGGACCACCATGTGAATTATACCGAAATGATACAAATGGAATCTACACAAACGTTTCTGCTCTAGCTGGAATCAACATAACTCCTGTACAAACTTGGTCTTCTGCTATTGCCGATTTCGACAATGATGGTGATATGGATGTAATCATTACTGCAAGTTCAGGAGCACATAATTTTTTTAGAAACAATTTTGAAACTACAGGAACATTGAGTGCTTTTACCAATATAACAGCAGGTTCTGGATGGGATACTAACACCTCAACTAGTACTGACAACATTGCTTATGATTTTGACAATGATGGAAGAGTGGATGTTTTAGGAGGTGCAAATAAAATCATGTTTAATCAAGGAAATAATATTTTTGCTGCTGTAACTTACACCGGATTATCCGTTTCTGCGGTAGGTGATTTAAACAACGATGGCTTTATAGATTTTCAAAACGGTTCTACAATTCGATATGCTGTTCCAAATGGAAACAATTGGGTTAAATTTAATCTACGAGGAGTTCAAAGCAATAGAAATGGTATAGGTGCCCGAATTGAGATTTATGGTGCGTTTGGAAAACAAATTAGAGATATTAGAAGCGGTGAAGGATTTAGACATATGAGTACCCTAAATGCACACTTTGGTTTAGGTACTGCAACTGCCGTAAGTCAAGTGGTTGTAATTTGGCCATCAGGAACAGTTGATGTGATAAACAACCCAACAATTAATCAAGCTTTAACTATTATTGAAGGTTCTAGCCCATTGAGTGTTGCTGATAACAACTTAAATTCTATTAAATTGTACCCAAATCCTTCAAGCGATATAATTACACTTTCAAATACTGAAATGCTAAATATTAAGCGTATTTCAATTATTTCAACACTTGGAAACGTGATAAAAGAAGTTACATTGTCAAATTCTAGTTTTTCTGTTTCAGAATTAGCACAAGGTGTTTACATTTTATCAATTGAAACTACAGACGGAGAAAAATACTCTAAAAATTTTATAAAAAAATAATTCAACTAAACTCAATAAAAAAAGCTGATTAAAGTTTAAGAATCAGCTTTTTTTTTATTGCTTTATTTAAAACACTCTCACTAAATTAAATCCGAAACCAAATTCTCCTTTAGTCCAATCGCCGACGGTTTGCCCTAAATATCCGGTTTCATGCATTGCAGTCGAATTGGTAAAATGCATCTGAAAAACGTGACCTCCTGTTTCCAAATCGAAACCTATTGATAATGGATTCTTGTAAATAGATTCATTAGCTCTGTTTAAATGAGCGGCATAATCTACGTTAAACGACCAACGCTTGGTTAATTTATAACGACCTCCTATTCCAATGGCATATTGTGTATTGTCTTGAGGATTTGGAGAAATAACCATATTATTTTCATCTAAAATATCACGTAATGTATTTTCATGGAAAACCGTTGGAGCTAATTCTAAAGATAACTTTTCTGAAAATTTACGCGAAATTAAAAGTTGGGTTACATAACCTAAACGATTTTCGAATTTTAAATTAGGATAATTTTCCTTTTTTAATTCCGAATTAACGGCAATGCTATTAAATCCAACTATTGTTACCGGAAAATTATTCTCACCTTGAGCAAATAAACGATATTTAACTGCAGCATCATACGTTTTCTGAAAACCACTTCTCGAAACATGAACGGTTAACCAATCGTTTACTCCGTATAAAAACTTCAACTGGGTATTGGCATTATCCAATCCAAAAAAATCATCAAATCCATTATTCACAAATCCAAATCGGTGCGCTACAATGAAGTAAAAATCACCTTTTGAAGCTAATTTTGTAGATTCTAAATTCACAATTTTCAAAGATTTAAATGCCGATTCAACTTTCTGATTTTGCGGAATTGAATCAATTTCGTTTAACAAATCATCTTGAGCAAATCCAATAAACGAAGAAAGTAACGATAAGAAAATTAGTTTTTTCATAATTAAGGTTTTATTTATAAAATAGTGTTAATTAAAGTAGTTTTTGAAATTGAGAGATTTTTGAAAGTCGTTATTGTTCCACAATACATTGATCCATTCTTAATTCTTCGAAAAGTTCATCATATCCAATAAATCTGCCTTTTACTTTTACCAAATCGCCATTTTTCACTTTTTTAATTTCTTCTTTAGTTAGCAAAGCAATAAGCTTATCATCTAGAATTATACTGTTTTGTTTTAAATCCAATGCGGTAACATTTCCGTATATGGAAATAGTTTGATTAGCATAAGTAGCGATTGAAGAATCAGGATTGTTAATAAAGCGTTGCGATAATTCGTTCACACTAGTCTCAAAAGCCGAATTTTCTGATGCTATGTCCCGATGTGACTGATACAAGAAAAAATACAATGCGATAATGGATAGTAATAATCCAAAAACAGAACCTAATAGTAATCTAAATTTCAATTTTCTAGTCATAACTAATATATTTAAAATGAAAAAAATGATACAAAAAATCTCCTTGTTAGTGCTTATTTTTACAACGATAAGTTGTACAGAAGACAGTATTTCTGATTTAAGTGAAACTGAAATCCCAACTTCAATAAGCTATCAGAACGATGTAAGACCTATTATTCAAAACAATTGCTTAAACTGTCATGGTAACCCTACCAACTTTGGAGCACCAAATTCTCTTACTACATACGAGAATGTAAAGGCTTCGGTTTTAAATAATTTAATTGACCGAATTTCAAGAGTTGAAGGAACATCTGGAGCTATGCCTTTGGGAGGACCAAGATTATCACAAAACGACATCAACATCATAATCGAATGGCAAAATGCTAATTTTCCTCAATAACTAAATCTTATACTTATGAAAACGAAACTATTTTTGGTTTTACTTTTGATTACCCATTTCTCTTTCGCTCAAGACAAATTAATCACTAAAACCGGAACCATTACTTTTGAAGCTTCAGTGCCTTCATTTGAAGAAGTAAAGGCAAAAAATTCAGGTGTTTCTTGTGTGATTAATACCAAAACGGGCGAAATTGCTTCACTTGCCTTATTAAGAGGGTTCCGATTTAAGGTGGCGTTAATGGAAGAACATTTTAACGAGAATTATGTGGAAAGCGATAAATTCCCTAAAGCCACTTTTAAAGGAAAAATAGAAAATTTCGACCTTTCTAAGATTACTACAACAGCAACCAATTATACCATTAAAGGAAAATTAGAACTGCATGGAAAAGCAAAAGACATTTCAATAATCGCAAAAATTAAAAAAGGAAAAGATGGCATAGAAATTGTATCTGACTTTACCGTCAATACAGATGACTTTGACATTGAAATTCCAAGTGTAGTGAGTAAAAAAGTTACCAAGAAAGTAAATGTTCGCTTTGAATTTGCATTGAATTAGTATTTTATTATATTTACATTATTATACAAACAAGAAACTCACATGAAAAAAATGACACAAATTGCATTAACTGCCCTATTATTTGTAGGAATTACAGCCAATGCACAAACACAATTAAAAAAAGGTTCTGTAACTTACAACATGACAATGCCAAGCGCAAGTGAGGAAATGGCCGCAATGGGAGAAAGCACTATAACTGTTCATTTTGACGAAACCATGCAAGCTACAGATATGAGTATGATGGGCGGCATGATGATGATGAAAACTATTGTTCCTAATGAGAATAAAAAAGATTCTAAAATGACAATGGAAGTAATGGGTATGAAATATGAAATTACTGATGTAGGAGAAGAAGCTTCAAAAACCTCTAAAGGTCTTAGTAATTTAGATGACGCTAAAGAAATTGTTTACGACAAAAAAGACACTAAAGAAATCGTAGGATTTAAATGCTATAAAGCAATTATAACTATGAACGATGGTTCAAAAAACACATTCTACGTTACAGATGCAATTGCACCTCAAGCGCCTTCAAATCCTAAAGTAGCGCTTAAATTAACAGGATATCCATTAGAAATGAAGGTTAAAACAGCTCAAGGCGACATGGTTATGACAGCTACAAAATTTTCAAAAGAAATTCCTGCAGATGCTTTTAAAGTAGGCGAAGGTTTTACTAAAGTAACTATGGAAGAATTCCAAAAACAAATGGGTGGTATGTAATACTAACTCTTTTATGATAGTAAAAAGCACTGAGAAATCGGTGCTTTTTTTGTATCCTAATTTAGAAAATTAAAAAGTCTATCTAAAAGTTCTATTTTACAAGTTAAACTTACTAGCTACTTTCAAAATGCAAGTTAAATTTTGAAATATTTTTATAGTTATGGAAAAAAATAAAAAAAGATCGGACTGTCCAATTAGTTGTACCCTTGATATTTTGGGCGATAAATGGTCGTTATTGATTATTAGAGATATGATGTTTCGTCAAAAATCGACTTATGGGGAATTTTTAAAATCGGAAGAAAAAATTGCTACGAATATTTTGGCTGCAAGACTACAAAATTTGGAAGAAAATGAACTCATCGAAAAACTAGAACACCCAGAAAGTAAAGCAAAGGTGTTATATAAGCTTACGCCAAAAGCAATTGATTTATTACCCATTATTGTAGAAATCCATTTGTGGGCTGATAAATACTTTACCATTCCAGCCGACATAAAAGCCATGATAAATGATACCAAAAAAGGAAAAGAAGCCTTTATAAAAACCACAACGCAGCAATTAAAAAAACAAATAGCGGGTTAGAAAATAGTATTTTGAACTAATGTTTCATAAGCTAATTTGTAAGAATTTTTTCTTATATTTGAAAAACGCTAGTTTATAGCGCTTAAACACCCCAAATTGGGTAGATTGGCGATACTTTGAAGCGCATATATACAAGTTGGCGGTAATGATACAGAAATGAACATAGAACAAGTAGAAATTATAAAGCAATATTTGAGTATTGAAACAAACTACGCTGTCATTATTAACGGACAGTATGGTGTTGGCAAGACTCATTTTTACAAAAACTATCTATCTCCAAAAATTAAAGAAGTATCCCTTGCGAAAGATTACAGGAAAAAATTTACTCCAATTCATATTTCTCTTTTTGGGTTTAAAAGTTTAGATGAAATTCAGACCGCAATTTTTGTAGAACTTTATCCAATTCTTAGACATAAAGGTTTAAAATTAGCTGCTGGGATTGGCAAATCCTTAATAAGGGGAATTGCACAAATAAAGGGTGCAGGAGATATTGATGATTATATAGGTGATATAAGTCAAGATGCTGATGATTGGTTAAAGTATGACGAATTAGTCATTTGCTTTGATGACTTGGATAGAAAAAGTGAAAGTTTGGATTTACGTGATGTATTCGGCTTCATAAATTCGTTAGTTGAAAATCAAGGTGCGAAAATTATAATTATAGCTAACGAAGAACAACTAATTAAAGATGAGAATTATTCTTCAAGTCTCAGAGAAAAGGTAATTGGTGTTTCAATTCAATTTGAACCAGACGTTGAAAGTGTATTTAAACAAATTATTGATACGAGATATTCATCTTCTTCAAAATCATTCTATGCTTTTCTAGAAATTAATTCTTCTCGGATTGTAGAAATTATTCAAGTAAACCAAAATAACTTTAGAAACTTAATTTTCTTTCTTGAACACTTTAGGACAATCTACTATCCATTGGAAAATGAATTTCAAGTAGATAAAGACTTCAATCTTTTAAAAGAAGAAAAACTCCAATCGGTTCTCGATTTTACAATTGCAATTACCATAGAGTATAAACTTGGATTAATAAACTCTACAAATTTTAAAGAAGTGAAAGAACTTGGTCAAGTTTCCTTCTCAAATTTTGATTTTAGCTTGCTACTTAAGAACAATAAAAAAGATGAAAAGGAAGAAAAAACTCCGACTTACATAGAGACGTTTAGAAACAAATATTTTACAAACAAAAAGTATTATTTCTTTAAATCCGTATTTGACTATGTCACTGGAACAAAGTCATTTTGCATTAAGACTTTGAAGTCTGAATTAATGGAGTATTTTATTGTGAAAGATGGAGAAATCCCTGAGCAAGAAATAATACTAAATGACTTATCTTACTTGGGTTGCCTAAACTTATCAGACGAAAGCTACAAAAGACTAACTTCAAAAATGCTTGAATTTGTCGATGACGGAAAATACCAACTAAGACAGTATGCAACCGTTTTTCATTATGCAACTCGATTTAATAATATCCTCGGCTACAATTTTAAAAACCTAAAAAGGAGATTTAAAAATGGAATAAAAAATGGAATTTCTAATTACACGTACAATTACGACTTAGGATTCCATATGTCGGTGAGTAGCGATACAGAATTTATAGATGATGTTATTGAAATAATAAAGTATTGTGTAGAAATAAATGATTCCTTACAAAAGGTTAATAAAGAGACAGAATTAAAAGAACTATTTGATTTATTCCAAAACGACTATGATTCATTTATAGAAAAAGTATCCGAGCGAGATAATGAATTAAGATACTCGCCTTTTTGGTTAGAATTCAACTTGAAAAAGGTAGTAAAAACCATAGGACAACTTGAAAATGAGAAGATTTGGAAACTAGGACATTATTTTAAAAACAGGTATCATGTTCACATCTACGAAAAGATTTTCCCAGAAAAGGATTTTGTAATTAAGCTTAGAGAAGAAATTAATAAGCCAACAAGGAAAAGGAAAGTGAAAAGTTTAAAAAATGCAAGCTTAAACTACCTTACACAGACACTATCTGAATGCGAGAACAACTTCCCGAAATAAGAATCACTACTGCCAACATCACCTATACGCAATCAGGGGTTTCGTGCTTCGTAGGGCAGGAAAGTAGTAAAATTAAAGTTCAGTTCTTCGTAGGAAGTTCAGTGGTAAAATCCCTGCCTGCGTATAGCTGAGAACCGTTGAAATTTCAATCTAAAAAGTTGTTTATGGCAACTCGCCATTTTTAAAACAAAAAAATCCCGAGCCAACACTCGGGATTTACTATTTTTAGATTCTGAATCGAGTTCAGAATGACAAAATGCTATTTCAAACTCGCTAAACTTTGTTCTAAAGTCGCAATTTTAGCTAAAGCGTCGGCTTCTTTTTTGCGTTCGTTGGCGATTACTTGTTCAGGTGCGCCGGCTACGAATTTCTCGTTAGACAATTTCCCTTGTACTGAGCGTAAGAAACCTTTCGTGTAGTTCAACTCTTCGGTTAATTTTGCAATTTCTGCTTCTACATCAATGTTTCCTTTAATTGGAATAAAATATTCATTCGATTTCACACGATACGATAACGCACCATCTACTTTATCTGCAACATATTCTAACGTAGTCAAGTTTCCTAACTTCTGAATCACCGAATCAAAATACGTTGATGCTTTTTCGTTGTTCACCACTTTTAATTCCATCGCATCTTTAAACGGAATGTTTTTGTCTTTACGAATCGTTCTAATTCCAGAAATTACTTCGGTTGCAAAATCAAAATCGGTAATTAATTTTTCGTCAAATGCTTTTGCTTTTGGCCACTCGCCTACTATCAACGCTTGTTCTGGCGTTCTTTCGGCAATATGATGCCAAATTTCCTCCGTTAAAAACGGCATGAACGGATGTAACAATTTCAAGTTCGCTTCTAACATTTCAATTGCTTTTTCAAACGTAGCGCGGTCAATTGGTTGTTGGTAACCTGGTTTGATCATTTCTAAGAACCACGAACAAAAATCGTCCCAAACCAATTTGTAAATCGCCATTAACGCGTCTGATAATCTGTATTTATCAAAGTTATCTTCGATTTCGGCTAAGGTTTGTTGCAACTTCGCTTCGTACCATTCGATGGCAACTTTTGAAGATTCTGGTTGTGCAATATCCGCCACTTCCCAACCTTTGATTAGTTTGAAAGCATTCCAAATTTTGTTAGAGAAACCTTTTCCTTGGTTGCATAATTCTTCGTCGAATAAAATATCATTTCCTGCCGAAGCACTCAATAACAATCCCACACGAACTCCATCAGCACCAAATTTTTCAATTAGTCCAAGCGGTTCTGGAGAATTTCCTAAAGATTTCGACATTTTACGACCTTGCTTATCACGAACTAATCCTGTTAAATATACGTTTGAAAATGGTTTTTCGCCTGCATATTCATAACCTGCAATAATCATACGCGCTACCCAGAAGAATAAAATATCGGGACCCGTAACTAAATCATTGGTAGGATAATAATATTTAAAATCTTCACTTTCTGGATTTAAAACACCTCCAAAAACCGCCATTGGCCATAACCATGAAGAAAACCAAGTATCTAGGGCGTCAGCGTCCTGACGTAAGTCAGCAGTGGTCAGTGTTGCGTTGCCAGTTTTTACTTTCGCAAGCTCAAGGGCTTTCTCGATGTTTTCCGCTACTACGAAATCTTCTTTTCCGTCACCAAAATAGTACGCCGGAATTTGTTGTCCCCACCACAATTGGCGTGAAATATTCCAATCGCGAATGTTGTTTAACCAATGCGCATACGTATTGTTAAAACGGCTTGGATATAATTTGATTTCGTCTGATTCTAAAACGGCTTTGATAGCAGGTTTTACTAAATCTTCCATTTTTAAGAACCATTGGTCGGATAATCTTGGTTCGATTACCGCTTTTGTTCTTTCAGAAGTTCCTACTTTATTCAAATGCGTTTCGGTTTTTGCTAACGCTCCGATTGTTTCTAATTCTTTCGCAATTTCTTCACGAACAACAAATCTGTCTTTTCCTTGATAATGCAATCCGAAAGAATTCAAAGTCGCATCTTCATTGAAAATATCGATGATTTCTAAATTGTGTTTATCACCTAACGTTTTATCGTTTGTATCGTGAGCAGGCGTTACTTTTAAACAACCTGTACCGAATTCTACATCAACATATTCGTCTTCGATGATTGGCACTACTCTACCACAAATTGGAACGATTGCTTTCTTCCCTTTTAAATGCGAAAAACGTTCGTCATTTGGATTGATACAGATTGCAGTATCTCCAAAAATTGTTTCTGGACGAGTCGTTGCAACGGTTAAGAAATCTTCTGAACCTTCGATTTTATATTTGATGAAATATAATTTTCCTTGACGTTCTTCAAAGATTACTTCTTCGTCTGATAAGGTAGTTTTAGCTTCTGGATCCCAGTTTACCATTCGGTAACCGCGGTAAATCAAACCTTTGTTGTATAAATCTACAAATGAGTGAATTACCGATGCTGACATATCGTCATCCATCGTAAACTTAGTACGACTCCAATCGCAAGAACAACCTAATTGTTTTAATTGCTCTAAGATGGTTCCTCCGTATTTTTCGGTCCAATCCCAAGCGTGTTTTAGGAATTCTTCGCGTGTTAAATCGTTTTTATTGATGCCTTCTTCTTTTAACTTCGCTACTACTTTCGCTTCGGTTGCAATTGAGGCATGGTCGGTTCCTGGCACCCAACAAG
Organism: Flavobacterium sp.; assembly: GCF_020217025.1. Taxonomy (GTDB): domain Bacteria; phylum Bacteroidota; class Bacteroidia; order Flavobacteriales; family Flavobacteriaceae; genus Flavobacterium. The sequence goes on from NZ_JAIWOF010000223.1 coordinate 15,175, forward strand.
CGTTGAACCCTTTTAAACGCGCACGACGAATTAATACATCTTGAATGGTGTTATTCAACATGTGTCCCATATGTAAGACTCCCGTTACGTTTGGTGGCGGAATTACAATGGTGTACGGCGTTCTGTGGTCGGGTTTGGATGTAAAATAATCGTTTTTCATCCAGTAGTCGTACCACTTTTGTTCTACTTCTTTAGCGTTGAATTGTGCAGGAATCATTATATTTTTTTCTTGTTTAATTGTTGAATCGTTGAACGGTTGAATCGTTCGTTTTAACATTCCAAAACTTACTTTGGTATGCTTTTTGTTTTACTAATTGCAAAAGTAACTATATAACGAAAATAAAAAAAATGTTAGGAGTAGTTTGTTGGTTGCTTATATTTAATTATTTTTACAACAACCTATTAATTTATAAGATGATGAAAAAATTACTTGTTTATTTAACTGTATTAGTTGGGATGGCTTCTTTTGCTCAAACGGGTCCAAAGATTGAATTTAAAGAAGAAACCATCAACTATGGTGAGGTAGAAAAAGGAAAAGATGATGGAATTAGAATTTTTGAATTCACAAATACGGGTGATGCTCCACTAATTATTACCAATGCAAAATCGAGCTGTGGTTGTACCGTGCCTGAATGGCCAAAAGAACCAATTGCTCCAGGTAAAAAAGGGCAAATTAAAGTTCAGTATAACATGAATCCGGGTCCTATTAGTAAAACAATTACTATTGAAAGTAATGCGGTAAACAAACCAAATGGTATGGTTCCGTTACGAATCAAAGGAACGGTAATTGTTAAGGAAGAAATTAGTCCGTTAGTTAAAAAGAAAACGTTTCCAAATTCATAAATAAAAAGTCCCAATTCGTTGGGACTTTTTTTATAGGATTTTTTTTAAATTAAACTTAAAAGTAATTTGTTCATTTTTACGTTCAATTATAATCGTAATTAATTTTCCATCTTCCGATTGAAATACATCAGTTATATTCTGAATGGATAATTGATTAATCCCTTTATTGTTCAGTTTAATGATTTTATCACCTACTTTGAGTCCTGCTATAGCTGCGGGAGAATCTTTCCTAATACTATAGATTTCAAAAATTGGTTTTAATTCATATTTATACTTATTCCTATCGCCTCCTTTTTCAAAATAAAATTCGTCTAAGTTTAGAAGTCCAATTGCGGAATTTACATTAACCCCTTCCTTCACCCATTGAAAACCAAAATGTTGTACTTCAATTCCAGACATATTGTAATTGAATGGTAAATCATAAGCTCTATTTTTTTGAAAATAAAAATCACTATTCTTATAATCCAGTACCCAATTGAATCGCTTTATTACTTCGCCACCTAGTGAACCATTTCTATTGCTATAAATGCTAATTCTTTTAAAGAAGACACTGTCAGGATAAGAAACAATAACGTTTTTAAATTCATAATTTGAAAGTACAACATTTTTTATTCTGGCTTTTTTTCCTTCAATATCCCCAGATAATCCTCTCCCTAAAACATCGTTGATATAAAAATTAGAGCATTTAATTTTATCATTTTCAAAAAGCCACAAGCCTTCACCCAAACCCGTATCAAATAATAGTTTTAAAGTTGCTTCCTTGCCTTCCAATTCGGTATTAATTGACACATAAGGCTTATTTTCATCAATCTCAACCTTACATTTCGACATATTTCTTCTTGCTTTATCAATTTGTTTCCTACTATTTTTAAACAATGTTATGCACTTTTTATCATAATCAATTTTCGTAACATACTGTTTAAAAAAAGTGCTTCCTAAAATACCATTAATTGGTAATCCTATTTTATTAATCAAAGTAATTTCTTGATCAGGAATTAATAAAATCTCAAAATTACTATCTTCAAGTTCATTGATTTTTAATGTATTATTTTTAGAAAGATAAGCAATAATCGACTGATCATTTCCAACACCTCTAACTTCTATTTTATCCGTTTGGTTTAAAACTAAAGAATCATTTTCTGGAAAACTAAACAACATGCTCCTATCTGAACCCGTATCTACAATCATTTTGAGAGGAACTCCGTTAAAACCAACATCAACAATAATAAGATTATGAGTAAGTTCAAAAGGAATTTTAATTGTATTCTTTTTTGAATTCCAATTAAAACTAGACTGCGACTGAAGCGTTACAGTAACCATGAATAAAAATACTATTTGAATAATCTTTCTCATCTAAAAATTTATAACCTAAATGTAAGAAATTAAGACTTCACTTTTATGTTTTTAACATTTTTTAGTATCCGTTTTTAGTTATATCACAAAAAAAATTGCAATTTTGTGCATCTTTAAAAAACAGATTATGCCAAAAGTTTCCATTAAAGGCCAACAAATGCCAGAATCACCAATTAGAAAATTGGTACCTTATGCTGAAATTGCTAAGAAAAAAGGTCATAAAGTATATCACTTAAATATTGGGCAACCTGATATTAAAACACCAGAAGTTGCTTTAGAAGCTGTAAAAAAAGCTGATATTTCAGTTCTTGAATACAGTCATTCTGCAGGTTTTGAAAGTTACAGAACTAAACTTTCTCAATACTATAAAAATCATGGGTTACCTATAGATACTCAAGATATCATCATTACAACTGGTGGTTCTGAAGCATTACTTTTTGCTATGGGAAGTACAATGGATGCAGGTGATGAAATTATTATCCCTGAACCTTTTTATGCTAATTACAACGGATTTTCAACAGCTTCTGGTGTGCATGTAGTTCCTGTGATTTCAGGAATTGAAACTGGATTTGCATTACCTCCAATCGAGGCTTTTGAAAAGTTAATTACGCCTAAAACAAAAGCAATCTTAATTTGTAATCCAGGTAATCCAACAGGTTACTTATATTCTCAAGAAGAAATTTTAAAATTAGCAGAAATAGTTAAGAAACATGATTTATTCTTAATTGCTGACGAAGTTTACCGTGAGTTTATTTATGATGGTGACAAACATTTTTCAGTAATGAATGTTCCTGGTTTAGAAGAGAACGCTATTATGATTGATTCGGTTTCTAAACGTTATAGTATGTGTGGAGCTCGAATTGGTTGTATTGTTTCTAAAAACAAAGAAGTAATGGCAACAGCAATGAAATTTGCTCAGGCTCGTTTAAGCCCTCCTACTTATGCTCAGATTGCTAGTGAAGCTGCATTGGAAACTCCTCAAAGTTACTTTGATGATGTTATTTCAGAATATAAAGATCGTAGAGATACTCTTATAACAGAATTAAACAAAATTGAAGGAGTTAAAGTAGCGACTCCAAAAGGAGCATTTTATTGCATCGCTAAATTACCAATTGATAATGCAGATAAATTTGCACAATGGTTATTAGAATCTTATGATTTAAATGGTGAAACCGTTATGGTTGCTCCAGCCGCAGGATTTTATTCAACACCAAATATTGGTTTAGACGAAGTTCGTATTGCTTATGTATTGAAAAAAGACGATTTGATTAAATCTGTTCAAATTTTAAAAGAAGCAATAGCTGTTTACAACAAGTTATAATTCAATATAAAATTATAATAAAAAAGAGTCCACGTATTCGGACTCTTTTTTTTATCCTTAAGTCTTAGATTTTACAAAAAAAAAGCGGCACTAAGTACCGCTTTTTTTGTTTTAAATATTTAATTATCGTTTTAATGAGAAGTGTGCTTTGAATTGTTTCTTAGCTCCGTTCTCTAAATAATCAACAGTGAACCAGTAATCGGTCGAAGGAAGGTTTTCTTGGTTGTAAGTACCATCCCAAAACTCAACACCTCTCAACTGTTTGATTAGTTTTCCGTATCTATCAAAGATGTAGATTACATCGGTATCTTGTAAACCAGCGATAAACCAACCATCATTGATACCATCTCCATTTGGTGTAAAATAATGAGGATAATCAATCACCAATAATGTATAAGTTAAATAAGTACATCCTTGTGTATCAACTACGGTTATAGTATGAGGTCCAGAACTTACATTAGTAAACACATTGGAAGATTGTAAAGTTCCTTCATCTAATGAATACATTAGTGTTCCGCTTCCACCTGTTATATTCACTGTTAAAGTGGCATTTCCACTAAAATAAGCACTTTGGGTTACAGTCATACTTGCCGCTGGTGTTACTGATGTAACATTTGCAGTTACCATAGTTGTAACATCTGAAGAAACACAATTCGTAATGCTATTTGTAGCAATTACACCATA
>NZ_JAIWOF010000224.1 GCF_020217025.1 Flavobacterium sp.
GTGGCTTTAATTTTTTTATATAAATTTGCATCATAATAAAGTAAACGATTCCGTAAACGTTTTTACTTTTTAAGCTGGTAAATAATAATTTAGGTTATTGATTTTCAAGGGTTTAATTTTTAATTAAAAAGAGTTTTTAAACTCATAACCCGAAGGTCACAGGTTCGAGTCCTGTTCCCGCTACTAAGAAGTGATAATTTCAGCGAGTAAGGTGAGCTCATATCCGCCACGGCGGACACAGGTTCGAGTCCTGTTCCCGCTACTAAGAATTTATTGAATTACAACCGTACATCGCGGGATAGAGCAGTAGGCAGCTCGTCGGGCTCATAACCCGAAGGTCACAGGTTCGAGTCCTGTTCCCGCTACTAAGAAGCTTCACAGAAATGTGGAGCTTTTTTTATAAAGTTATGGAAGAATTTGTGGTTTACATATTATTCTCTGAGGATTATGGTAAAACTTATATTGGTTTTACATCAAATTTGATTGAACGTTTTAAATCTCACAATTATTTGAGTAAAAAAGGTTACACAATCAAGTTTAGGCCTTGGAAAGTTATATATGTTGAATTTTTCTCAACAAAATCCGAGGCTTTAAAAAGAGAAAAGCATTTGAAATCAGGAAAAGGCAGAGAGTTTATAAAAGAAATAATTTCTAAACTATAAGCTCGTCGGGCTCATATCCGCCATGGCGGACACAGGTTCGAGTCTCCGTTTTTAGCGGACTACTAAGAAGCTTCACATTTCTGTGAAGTTTTTTTATTTGTAATTAATTCATTAACAAATGATTATGGTTGTAATTGTTTTTGTTTTTCTTGCTTGATTAAATAATAAAACACTACTTTTGCACCTTTATTTTTAAAAATTATGAATCCAAAGAAAATTGCCGAGTACAGAAAGTTACTTGATGTTACTAAAACAGCTACGCTGAAAGAATTGAAAACCATTTACAGAAATAGCATGAAGGAAGATCATCCTGATACTATTGCTGATCCAGTGGAGCGTTTAGCTGCTGAAGAAAGAAGTAAAAATATTATTGAGGCATACCATTTTTTGGTTAGTATTGCTCCTGAAACTCAAGAGAAAAACAAAGAAGTTTATCAAAAAATTACTTCAACTGTAAATATCCAAGATTTCTATATGGATAATGGGGTGTTGTATATTTCATTTTTAGATGGAAGTAACTACGAATATTTCAGCGTGCCAAAAGTAACGTACATTAAAATGGTAAATGCTGAGTCTCCAAGTCGTTTTGCGAGAAGACACATTTATAATGAGTTCTTATATCGCAGTGCAAGCAAAATAGTTGCAGAATAAACAATTATTAAATTTTTTCCTATATTTGATATACTAACCAAAAACTATATCAAGTATGGAAATTAATTTTTTAGCTGTTTTAGTGGCAGCACTCTCAAGTTTTGTTGTTGGATTTGTGTGGTATAATCCTAAAGTTTTCGGAACGATTTGGATGAATGAAGTCGGGATGACTGAGGAAAAAGCCAAACAAGGAAATATGGCAAAAATTTTCGTATTAACATTTGTATTTGCCTTTATGTTAGCTTTTATAATGATGCCAATAACGATTCATCAATTCGGTGCTTTAGGAATGGTTGGAGGAGATGAAACAAAAGCATTGCCTTCTTATGCCACTTTTATGGCAGATTATCAAGATGCCTTCAGAACTTTTAAGCATGGTGCTTTACATGGATTCATGGCGGGATTATTTATTGCTTTACCAGTGGTGGCAACGAATTGTTTGTTCGAACAAAAATCATTTAAATACGCAGCTGTAACTTCTGGTTATTGGATTGTGGTAATGACCTTAATGGGAGCTATCATTTGTGGCTGGAAATAAATTGAATTTTAACATTTAATTATATAGGAATCGCTCTACTTTTGTGGAGCGATTTTATTTTTACCTTGGACAAAATTTCATTTAAAATATACAATTCGGTTAAAGATTTACCTGCTCTTTGGGATATTGTAGCCCAGAGTAACATATTTCTGCAAACACCTTACTTAACTGTGTTAGAAGAATCGGCTCCTGTAAATATGGAGTGTTTTTATATTGGAATTTTTGAAAATTCAGAATTGATAGGTGTTTCTTTGGCGCAATATTTAGATTTGAATAAATTAGAATCTTTTGGAGAGCGCGATAAATCGTTAAAAATTGCAATTCGTAATTTTATCTTTAAAAATTTTGCATCTCATACTTTATTTTTAGGGAATAACATGATTACAGGTCAAAATGGTTATGTGTTTTCAAAGGAAATCGACTTCAATCATATAAGTGAAATTCTTTTACAAAGTGCCGATGAAATCACGTTGTACTTCAAGAAAAAAGGAATTTCAATTCACTTAGTTTCCTTCAAAGATTTTTACGATCATTGTTCGGTAGAGTTGAAAAAGTATCGTTTTTCAAATATTTACGAATTCAATACACAACCCAATATGATTTTCTATTTGGATGAAAATTGGAAATCCTTAGACGATTATGTGGCTGCACTTTCCAAAAAATACCGCGATCAATTTAAAAGAGCTCGAAAAAAGTTCGATGGCATTCAAATGAAGAATCTTTCTTACGAAGAAGTACTTCAAAATGAAGGAAAGATATATGAGTTGTATCATTATGTTGCCAAAAATGCACCTTTCAATACGTTTTTCTTATCTAAAAATCACTTTTCTACCTTAAAAGGACAATGCGGGAATCGATTCCAAATTTTTGGTTATTTTCTAAATGAAGAGTTAGTAGGTTTTCATACTTTGTTACTAAATGATGAAACTTTAGAAACCTATTTCTTAGGTTATAATGATCACATTCAAAAAGAAAATATGTTGTACTTAAATATGTTGTACAACATGACGGAATATGGAATTGAAAACGGATTTAAGCGAATTATTTTCGGTAGAACAGCTCTAGAAATTAAAAGTTCTATCGGAGCAACACCTGTTCAAATGTCCGGTTTTATCTACCACAACAATAAATTAATCAATCGATTTATTGGTAAAATCTTCAGAAATTTAGAGCCAGAATTACATTGGCAACAGCGTCATCCTTTTAAATAAAATACGGCATATTACGTATATAGGCATAAAACTAAAAAAATATATTTGTAAAGTTTTAATAATTAAATCTTTACGATATGCGATTAACTTTTACCCTCTTAACCTTTTTGTTGGTTTCCGCTTTTGGATTGGCACAGAATGTAAAATTCAATGATACTTTTGATGATGATAAAAACACTTGGTCATCCAATTCTGATGGTTTTGTAACATCTGTTAATAAAGGAAAATTAACAATGGAGAACAACCATGAAAAAAACTCAAAATGGATTTGGAAAGCAATTGTTAATGATGGTACCGCTACTGATTTTGATGTTGAAGCTACTTTAATTTTGGATAAAACACCAAATGAATATGCTACGTATGGTTTAGTTTGGGGAATGTATAGCGATAATTCAGATTACCGAGTTGTGCAGTTATCAGCCAATAAACAACTTCAAATTTATCATTATTATGGGAGTGATTTCCATTACGATAAAAAATGGGAACCTTCAAAACAAGTGAATGGTAAAGACAAGAAGAACAAAGTAAAAGTAGAAAAAAGAGCAAATATTTATAAAGTGTTTATAAACGATGAATTGGTTTTTCAAACAGGAAATAATTCTTATTACGGAGGTAGATTCGGATTTATTGTAGATGCAGGGGTTACGCTTTTAGCTGAAGATTTTAAGGTAATTGAATATCCATCTTCAATTAATGTGGTGAAAGAATTTAATTCGAATTTAAAAATGCTAAAATTACCAGAAACAGTTTCTAGTACAACGATTGAAGAAACAAATCCAGTAATTTCTGCAGATGGAAACATCTTGTATTTTGATAGAAAAAATAATCCATCTAACGTTGAAACCGATAAAGACGATATTTGGTATTCGGTTAAAGATAGAAATGGAAAATGGGAACAAGCAAAAAATATAGGAAGACCATTAAATAATAAAGATTATAATTTTGTAATTTCTTCATCTCCAGACAACAATACGCTTCTGTTAGGTAATAAATATGCATCAGATGGAGTTTCTCCAAATGGAGCAGGGGTTTCAATAGCTCAAAAAGGATTGCGTGGATGGGAAATTCCAAAAGATGTGGTAATAGAAGATTATGTAAATAAAAATGATTATGTGGGGTATTTTCTTTCGAGCGATAACAAACATTTACTTATGTCTGTGGAGCGTCCAGAAGGATATGGTTTAAAAGATATTTTTGTGAGTTACGTAAAAGAAGATGGTACATTTTCAAAACCAAAAAATTTAGGGAATGTTGTAAATTCATTCGAAGATGAAACCAATCCGTTTTTAGCTGCCGACGGAAAAACACTTTATTTTGCAAGTAAAGGACACCCTGGCTACGGATATTACGATTTGTTTGTAAGTAAACGACTAGATGATTCTTGGACAAATTGGACAAAGCCCGAAAATTTAGGAAATATCATCAATTCTCCAGGGTATGAATTAAGTATTTTTCTTTCAGCAAAAGGGGATAAGGCTTATGTAGGTAGAGAGCAAGACATTTGGGAAATTGATAATACCGTAAAACAAGATCCGGTGGCTTTAGTCAAAGGAAAAGTATACGATAGCAAAACGAAAAAAGTAATGAGTGCTCTAATTGTTTACAACGCACTTAAAACCAATAAAGAATTAGGAACCGCTATTTCAGATCCATCAACCGGAAGTTATTCCATCGTATTACCTTATGGCGAAAAGTACAGTTTTATGGCGGAGAAAGAAGGATATTACGCCGTTACCCAAAACGTTGATTTATCAGATTTAAAGGAATACAAAGAAATCGAAGTAGATTTATATTTGAACCCAATTGAAAAAGGAGAAATCATTCGATTAAACAATATCTTCTTTGCTTCAGGAAAATACGAATTGTTAGCAGAATCGTATGGTGAATTAGATAAATTACTTCAGGTTTTAAAATCAAATTCAAAAATGAAGATTGAAATTTCAGGTCATACCGATGCTGTTGGAGCGGATGCAGATAACTTAACATTATCTAATAATCGTGCTAATGCCGTTATGAATTACTTGTTAGGAAAAGGAATTGCAAAAGACAGATTGTCTGCAAAAGGATACGGAGAAACAAAATTCATTGCAACAAACGATACCGATGAAGGCAAACAATTGAACCGTAGAGTAGAGTTTGTAATTCTTGAAAAATAATTCAGGTAACTTTTCTATCTTCGTGTAAAATTTAAATCATGGCACGAACAAGTTCTACCGAAACCGCAATAAAAAATATGCTTATTCCATTAGTACAAGCGATTGGACGTTCGGGAAAGTTAATTTATTTGTTGATTTTGTTGATTGTTGGGTTTTTAGCGTATCAGTTTTTTACTAAAAAGGCAAATACCACAACTATTGAATATGACACCAATTTAATTCAAGTTCAAATTAAAAACGTTGGAAAATTAGTAGTAACCGAAGGACATTTTGCAGAAGTTTTAACATACAAAGACAAAAAAGAAACCTACATTCCAGGTTTGTCGTTTGATAAAAAAGCATTGGTGGTAATTAATGCCGATGTTACCGTTGGCTTCGATTTAAGTAAAGTTACCTATGATATTGATGCAAAAAATAAAGTTTTAACCATTACAAATATTCCAAAAGAAGAAATTAAAATTAGTCCTGATTTTAAATATTATGACACCGAATCCTCAACTTTCAATGAGTTTACGGGTGACGATTATAATAAGATAAATAAAATTGCTAGAGCCAATTTGTTGAAAAAAATCGAGAAATCTACCTTAAAAACAAATGCTCAAAATAGATTGTTGAGCGAGCTTTCTAAAATGTTGATTATAACAAATTCTTTAGGTTGGACATTATCATACAAAGGAAATGTCGTAAAAAACGATAAAGATTTAGAACTCAAAATCATCAATTAAATACGCATTTATTCGTATTGAAAAAACCAAGTCATTAAGTCAAATTTGTAATTGATTTAATGACTTTTTTTATGGATAAAATAATAGTAGTGGTTTTGTGCTTATTATTGCTCTTAGCGATAATTTTAATAATTGCTAACAAACGAATTAAGCAAATGCATTATCATAAGATGAAGCAATTAAAAGAGGTATTTAATAGTTTATCAAGTAAGCAGGAAATATTGAATCATAAAGCCTCCATTTCAACTGATTTTCAATCCAATTATAAATCCGATATGAAGAAATTGAGCGAAGAAATTTTTGTGCTTCAAAAAAGAATATTCGAATTACTTACAAAGAAATAATTTAGTACTTTTAGTATATAAAATCCAAATGATGAACAAATATTTAGTCATAGTCTTATCGTTGTGTTTTCAGTTTGTAAATGCACAAAAAGAGCCTAATACGACTTATCAATTTCTAAAAAAAATAGACGACATCAATTATTTGAACGATGCAAAAAACAAATCGGCTATCGATTCTTTACACTTGATAATTGATAAAAATTCAAACGATACTATAAAAGGATATTTCTACAGAATTGAGGCTAAATTTTTGATCAATCAATTAGAACATGATGCCGCTTTAAAAAGTTTGGACAAATCCATCGCTTTTTACAAAAACGCTAATCATTCATTGGGAATTATAAAATCTATGATGAACAAAGGCGGTGTTTTGTATCAAAAAGGCGAAGCAAAAAAAGCAACGCAAGAATATGTCAATGCTTTAGCAATAGCAGAAAAAAAAGGATATAAAAATGAAATTGCAGCTTTGTACAAGAACATCGGACTCGTTTATTATTCGCAAGGAAAAACAAAAGAAGCTTTGGCTTACAACAATAAAGCTTTAGTTATTTTTAATCAATTACAATCTAAAAAAGATATTGCAGCAACTTATGTCAATATCGGAAATTGTTATTTCGACGATTACCAACCTCAAAATGCTTTGTTGAATTATAATAAAGCCTTGGAATTATCAAAAGAAACAAATGACAACCAAACGATTGCGAAGTTGTATAATAACATTGGTTCGGTTTACATCAACGATTTGCAAGACACCATCAAAGGAATCGATTATTTGTTAGATGCTTTAGCCATAAAAAAACAGATGAACAACCAAAACGATTTGATTATTCAATACAACAACATTGCAGCGGTTTATTTAGATATTAAAAAATACGATTTAGCGCTGAGTTATAATGATAAAGCCTTTGAATTGGCTTCTAAATCGGGAAATCTGGAAGAATTAATCAATGTTTATGATACGTATGCATTAATTAATTCGGCAAAAAAAGATTTTAAAAAAGCCTACGATTATCATAAACTGTATTCAAAAGCAAAAGATTCTTTATTGAATATTGACAATTTAAAAGCAGTCGAAGAAATCAATACCAAATACCAAACCGCTGAAAAAGAAAAGCAACTGTTACAAAAAGAAGCCGAAGCCAAAAAGAAAACCACAACTATAATTATTCTTTCGCTATTAGCCTTTTTCATTGCGATTGTTGGGTTTTTAATTTACCGTCAACAACGTTTGAAAAATTTGCAACAAAAGCAAGAATTTGAATTGCAATCGGCTATTGCACAAATCGAAAATCAAAATAAATTACACGAACAACGTTTGGCGATTTCAAGAGATTTGCATGACAATATTGGAGCGCAATTGACATTTATTATTTCTTCGGTTGAGAATTTGAAATTCGGATTTCCAACAATGGAGAATTCGATTAAAAATCATTTGACGAAGATTAGCGATTTTACGAAAACTACGATTGTAGAACTTCGCGACACGATTTGGGCTATGAATGCTAACGAATTTACGTTTGACGATTTAAGTTCCAGAATTTATAATTTCATCGAAAAAGCGCAATCGGTAAAAGAAAATACAGCGTTCAAATTTTCGGTTGATGACAGTTTAAAAAACAGTAAGTTTTCCTCTTTAGAAGGGGTTAATTTGTACAGAACCATTCAAGAAGCGGTGAATAATGCTATTAAATATGCTGATGCAACCGAAGTGTCAGTTCAAGTAAAACCAAATGAAAACGGAATTACAATTGAAATTTCAGATAACGGAAAAGGTTTTGATATCGACACAATCGATTTAGGAAACGGAATTGTAAACATGCAAAAACGTATCGAAGAAATTGGTGGTGTTTTTAAAATCCAATCCGAACTTAACAAAGGAACTCAAATCACAATTTCTCTAAACAAATAATCCATGATTAGAATTGCCATAGTTGACGATAATACATTTCTTCAAAAAACCATTCAAGATAAATTGAGTTTTTTCGCAGATGTTGAGGTGCGTATGAAAGCCATTCACGGACAAGATATCATTGAAAAATTAGAAAAAAATCACAATCTCGATTTAATTCTGATGGATATCGAAATGCCAAAAATGAATGGTATCGAAGCAACGGCAATCATCAAATCAAAGTTTCCACAAATCAAAATCATCATGCTAACGGTTTTTGATAACGATGAAAATATTTTCAAAGCCATAAAAGCAGGAGCCGATGGTTATTTTTTAAAAGAAGTCAATCCACAAGAATTGTATAACGGAATTCAAGAAACCTTATCTGGTGGCGCAGGAATGACGCCTTCCATTGCATTAAAAACACTAAAATTATTACGTGAACCTTTAGTTTTTGATGATTCAATCACCAAAGAAGAAATCAGTTTAACTTCAAGAGAAATCGAAGTTTTGGAGCAATTAAGCAAAGGATTAAAATACAACGCCATTGCCGAAAACTTGTTTTTATCACCAGGAACAATTCGTAAACATGTGGAGAATATTTACACTAAACTTCAAGTTCACAATAAGTTGGAAGCCATTCAAAAAGCAAAAAACAACAAGTTGATATAATCAATATACGAATTTCTACGTATTTCTTTACGTACGTCTACCGCATAATTTTACTTCATAATTAAGAACAAAAAATGTTTTACTAATTCTGAAGAAATTATGAAAAAACTACCTTTATTTTCAATACTTATTTTGGCTTTTGCTTTTCAAAATGCAACGGCTCAATTAGACAAATTAGCCATAAAATTCAATACGGGAATGTCGTTCTCAAAACCTGGAGACGATTTAGGCGAAGTTGCCGACAAAGGAAAAGCAATGCAATTATTTGCCAGTTTAGAAGGTTCGTATCATGTAAATTATACCAAAAACACCAAATTCGGTTTCAAAGGAGCAGCTGTTATTGGTCGAGATTGGGCTAACTTTTTAGCGGCTGACAGAAGTACCGAATTAAAGGTTGGGGTTACAAGTGCCAAGTTAAGAGTTTATCCACTTTCTTATAACGGTCATATCGATGATGGTTTAGAACAATTACTTTCTGACGATTTGCCGTTAATGGTTCAAATTCCGGTTTATATTGGTATTTACTCGGTTTTTAATAGTTTACACTTTGATTATGGTGTTGGAGCTGGTAAAATTCTAGAAACGGCTTACGTGGATGAAGTTAATTTTCAAGATGAAACGGTAAAACGTACTATGAAATATTTTGGTTGGGGATTTCAGCCACAAATTTTTCAATCCGATTCAGAAAAATGGTCGTGTAATGCAGTTTTCGATTTTGGAAAATATTCATGGAAAAATGCAAACGGAGGAACTTCTTCTTTTAAAAGCAATCACGTAGGTTTTGGAGTTCAATATAACTTCTAAAAAAATATAAAAATGAAAAAAATAATCACAATTATAGCCGTATTGGTAGTAAGTTTTACGAATGCACAAATTGCAAAATACAAAGCTTCTGATTTTAATTTAACTTCAGATGTAACAAAATACGAAGAGAAAGAGTTTTATTTTGATTTCGAATTAAATAAATATAAGTTATCAAATACAAGAACGATTTATTTAGAAAAAGGTTTGGTTACAAAAATCGAAAACATGTCTAATTATTTCATGTACATGGAAGGAACGAATACGTTTAATTATAAAAACGGATTACTGCAATCGATTCATATTAAAACACAATTAGGCGAATACACTGAAAACTACGTGTATAAAAATG
>NZ_JAIWOF010000225.1 GCF_020217025.1 Flavobacterium sp.
GTAAAATCATTGAAAAAAAGGATACTACTAAAAAAAGTGTATTTGAATATGACACTAAAGGAAATTTGAGCAAAGAAACAGTGTATGAAAAAGAGGTAATGGTTGAAAAAATTACTTATGCTAATTACACTTCACCAAATTCATATACTAAAAAATCAATCAAATATGCTAACAATGAAGAAGATCAAGTTAATGAGCAAATCATCAAAAATGGGTTGTTGATTTCAGAAAAAAATACCACAAAATATTCAACTTTAACAGAAACCTATCAATACGATAAGAACAGAAATCAAACGCAATACAAAAGAGATGACAAGGTTTTTAAAAGCACTTATGAATATGATGCAAAAGGAAACATCTTACGTTCGCAAATAGAACAATTAGATTTTGATGCGCAAGAAAATATCAATTATTTCACTTTCGCAAAAGTTACTTATTCAAACGGTAAAACTGCAGGAAATGCTGAATTTGATGTGAATTACGTTAAAAAACATGATACAAATTCGGCTTCTTATGAAGTGAGCACTTCTTTTCACGGCGCTTCTGACGAAGTCTTAAATAAGGCTTTAGCTGATTTACAAGCAATAGCTAATCCAAAGTATAAAATTAAGAAAAATGAAGGAAATACGTTTACTATTAAAGATGCTAATGGAGAAGAAATTACAAATGATGTAGAAGCTGTAAAAAGCAATTATGATATTTTGGTTTATGATATTTTATTCAAGAAAACAGTATTATTAAAAGGATTTTACACCGAAAACACAAAAATTGGCGAATGGTACAACATGGAAGAATTTTCTTCTCCAACGGGAATGTATTGGATTTTTTCAGAGAAACCTGAGTTTTTTGTGATTCAAAATGGAGTAATCTTAGATTCAACATTATACAAATTAGTAAAAACGCAAAAAGAGGATGATTTCATCGTTCAAGAGGCCGGAATTGACAAATACATCATTCGTGATTTGAATTCAAAAGGTTTTGAAACGTTTTATCCGTTGGAATTTTTAAACAATTAAACATGAAATCGCCACTAACAACAAGTTGCGTAAGCAACACCAATGAAGATAGGCGATTACATATGATCTTTAAAAAACAAATAATTATCTACATATGAAATTTGCTGTTCTTTTTCTTTTTTGGTTTGCCAATATTTTTGCTCAACAACAATTTAGAAATTCCGATTTTGGGTATTCTGATGATGTGATAAAAGTGGAAGAATCGCTGTATAAATTCAACAAGGAAACGAAAGAATTTATTAGAGAAAATGCCTATACAACCGAAATTAAAAACACTTATTTTCAAAAGCAAACGCTTGAATCCTATTTTGGAGAAAATAGACTAATTGGAGAATATGGGTATCGTTATAATCCCGATTTTACGATTAAAGAAATCGAATATAAGCCAATTGAAGGAAAATTTGGTTACCCAATGAAGTTCTTGTTTCATTACGAAAAAGGGAAATTGAGAAAAATGATTGCTGAAGGCATGCAAACTACTTTTTACGAATATGACAAAAACGGAAACCGCACAAAAGAAATTCAAAAAGACTTACGAAATGAAGTTATAAAAACAATTTTGTATCAAGATTACAAGAATAATAAAACGTATACAAAACTCAACAAAGATGGCGATGGAACAGGAACTGATTTTACCAAAGAATACTTTGAAAACGGATTGGTAAAGCACACCGAATTTGTTTCGGGAGATTTTAAATCGGAGACTAGTTATACTTACGACGCTTTTAAAAATAAAAAAAGTCAAGTGTATAATGACAATTCTCGAATCGATTACAATTACGAGTTAGACGCTAAAAACAACCGAATCAAAATCGCAAAGTTGAGTCAAGCTTTACCGGAAGATAATTCGTTTACGTTTATTAAAATTACTTACGCAGATGGAACAACTTCTGGAAGCACAAACCTTGATTTAGACTTTATTAAAAAATACGATGAGGTATTTAGAGAAAAAGATTCGTTGTTGCAACACTATCAAAAAGTGGCGTATTCAAGAAAAGATTATCTATCAGTTTTAAAAGGGGATGAAGATAAAATTGAGATTCAAGATTCCTATGATAATAATTTTGAAAAAGTAGTGCAATTAGTCGATACACCAGAACATTCCAGTTTAGTAATTTTTAATGAAGTAGATCAATCCGTACATTTTGTAAAAGGATTTTATTTAGACGATTTCGCAAAACACGAATGGCAGGATGCTGTAAAATTGGAATCACCAACAAGAATCTATTGGGTAAAAAACAATAAGTTTAAAATTTCATTTTATCAAGATGGAAAGTATTTACAAAGCAGTAATTTTTCAATTGAAAATGACGAAAATCCGAAACATTTGGTTGTAAAATTGGCTGATGGTACAACTTACCAAATTCAAAACGTTGATACTTCAGAAGCGGGAAGATTGTATCCATTATTTAAAAAATAATTTTAGTAAAAATTTTTAGAAAGAATTGTCCCCTTGAGGGGACTTTAGGGGTGTAAAACATGTAATTAATTCAATAATGAAAACATTTATTTTATCAATATGTATTATTATAAATTTGAGTTTACAAGCGCAAGAGCAATTTCTAACAGCACATTTTAATTGGTCCCCAAAAACGCAAACTATCCAAAAAGAAATCTATTATTTCAATCCAGAAACCAATGCAAGAGAATGGTCAAAAACGGAAATTTATACGTTTTACAATCAATATTTAGATTCTGTAATAGTGGATTTGGGCGATGCGAAAGAAATTACAAAATACAATTTCAATATTGATAATTCTTTGGTTTCAAAAATTACCGATTACAAATTAAGCGAAACACAAGACAAAACCTTATTTTTCTATGATAAAGAATTGCGATTAACAAAGTCTCAAGAATTTGTACAAGGCAGGTTATTTTCAGAAACGAAATATTCTTACGACAAGCAAAATCGGTTAATAAAATCAGTTTGCAGAGAAAAAGAAACGGGTTTTTCAGAAATCACCGAATATTCTAATTACACTTCAGATGATAGTTACACCAAAACTTCGTATTATAAAGATGCCAAGAAAGAAGCAAATTTAGCTATTGAAATCTATAAAAACGGTTTGCTAATAGAAGGAAATTATCAGATTTTCGATTTAAAAAGTAAAATGATGTATCAGTATGATGAAAAACGAAATGTAATCTCTGAACAAAAAGACAACGAAGCACCAACGTTATACCAATATGAATATGATGCTGAAGGAAATCCAACGAAAATCACAATTTCAAATGCAGGAAACCCTTATGCGAATTCAGAAATCATTATAAAAAGTACGTATTCCGATTTTATGTCAAATTAAAATACGCTTTTTGGCTAATTGTTTGCTATAACACAATTTTCCATTTTTGTCTAAAAATAGATGAATATGGAAAATTGGTATTTTATTCTGGTTCCCGTTGTTTTGATTTCTGTTGTTTTAGTTTTTAAATTTTTTAAAATGGAACAAGATTACAAATCAAAATCTAAAGAAATTCAGCAGAAAATAGAGGAACTGAAAGCAAGAAATTCATTGTGTCAAAACAAAATAAATATAGAATCTTTTGATTCAAAAAAAATGAATCAAATTACAAACGATTTTTTGTCTTTGCATAATCTTATAGTAAAAAGGTATCTTAGATAATAATGTTAAAAAAAAGACTATATTTATTTTATATTATAAAAGAATTATGTTGAAACAGCTATTTATATTTTTGATTATTACGTTTAGTTATAATGTTTTAGCTCAAAATAGCAAGGAACTTTTGGTAAAAGCTTATACTTCAAAAGATTCTTCTAATTATTATTTCAAGAAAGCTAAAAAAGCAATTAAATCAGATGCAGATGAAGCGGAATATTATTTTTGTAAAAATGCTTTTCATACCGACTTTGGAACTTCTGATAGCGCCATTTATTATGGAGGAAAAGCGTTAAAAAAGTTTAAAGATTCCAAAAATTATAACTCAATAATTACGCTATACAATAATTTGAGCAGAGCTTATAATGATAACGGACAATATGAAAATGCAATTCGTAATCGTATTACGGGATTAAAATTAGCCGAAAGGGAGAAATTAGAAAACTGGATGGGAACTTTTTATATTGGATTATCTTATGACTATCACGATTTTGAAGATTATCCTAAAGGGATTTATTATGGTAAAAAAGCGATACATTTTTTTCTAAATAAGAAAGGTGCAGAAGCAAAAGATATTAGATCTTCTTTTAATGCTACTGCAATTAACTATGATGATTGGAATAAGCCCGAACAAGCTTTGTTTTATCACAAACAAAATCTTAAATACATAAAAGGAAAAGATACCTTATTACTGCATAGTACTTTTAATAATATTGGGAATACATTATTAAAACAGAAAAAATTTCAAGAAGCAAAAAAGTGGCTTTTACGTTCAGTTAAAATTCTTGACTTTAAAGTAAAACAAAATGATATTATATATACAGATTATGACTATGCTACTTGTTATACAAATTTAGCAACAATAGCAACAGAATTAAACCAATATGTGGAGGCCAAAAAATATTTTGATTTAGCACTCGAATATTCTAAAAAATCTGAAACAGCTGAAAAACTTAGAGATTATTATCAGCAAAAGATAATTTTTAACAAAAAATATAACAAGCTCGTAGAAGCAATTGAAGAACAAGAAAATTACATCAAACTAAGAGATTCGATTTATACGGCTGAAAAAAACAAAACAATTGCCGAATTAGAAACGAAATACCAAATCGAAAAAAAAGAAAAACAAATTTTGCAACAACAAGCCGAGGTGAAGCAAAAAAATACTTGGTTACTCCTAATTTCGAGTTTTGTTATCATCGGTTTAATTCTGTTTCGAAATTTTAGAGCCAAAGCCAAATTGCAAAAAGAGCAATTAGAATTAGAAAATAAATTATTAGAAGAACAGTCCAATTATAAAATTCAAGAACAACGTTTAGATATTTCACGAGAATTACATGATAATGTGGGTTCGCAATTAACATTTATCATTTCGATTTTAGATAATTTAAAAAGCTCTTCGGTTCAGTTTGATGAAGCTATTGACAAAAAAATAGACACACTTACTAATTTCGCCAACAAATCAATTTCCGAGTTGCGTGACACAATTTGGGTTTTAAATTCTAAACAATTGAGTTTGTCTGAATTAAAATCTAGAATGCTTAACTTTATAAAAGATGCAGGAGAATCGGTAGATACTATTCGTTTTCAATTTGATTTTGATATTCAGAATGATGTTCAGTTGTCTTCAAAACAAGCCATTAATTTATATCGTATTCTTCAGGAAATTGTAAACAATGCGATTAAACATGCTAATGCAAAAGATATCTCGGTGTTCATTTCTCAATTAGAAAATGAATTGCAAATTAAAATTTCAGACAACGGAATTGGTTTTGATTACGAATCCAAAAAGAAAAAATCATTTGGGTTGACCAATATCCAAAATCGAATTCAAGAAGTAAACGGAAGTTTGCAAGTAGCGTCAAACGAAGAAAAAGGGACTCATTATTCTATTACAGTTAAATTGTAGTTATGGTGAAAATACTTATTGTGGAAGACAATTTCTTTCTAAAAAAAGCATTGGAAGAAAAGCTGTCTAATTTTTCAGATATTGTAATTAAAGATACAGTTCAAAACGGAGAAGAAGCAATTGCTATTTTAGAGAAAAATCATGTGGTAGATTTAATTCTAATGGACATTGAAATGCCAGTCATGAACGGAATTAAAGCAACCGAAATTATCAAATCGAAATATCCTCAAATTAAAATTGTAATGATTACCGTTTTTGATAACGATGATAATGTTTTTAACGCCATAAAAGCAGGAGCAGATGGTTATTTGCTAAAAGAAACCAAAGCTGAAAAAATCTATGAAGCCATCATAGAAACCTTAGCAGGTGGAGCAGCAATGTCGCCATCAATTGCGATGAAGACTTTGAAATTATTGAAAAACCCAATTGCTTTTGAAACTGAAAGTCAAACAGAATTGGTAGAGCTTTCTACTCGCGAAATTGAAGTTTTAGAGCATTTAAGCAAAGGTTTGAAAAACAAGGATATTGCCGATAATTTATTTTTGTCAACTTCAACAGTAAAAAAACATATCGAAAATATCTACCGAAAACTTCAAGCACACAATCGAATTGAAATGCTACAAAAAGCAAAGCAAAATAAACTCATATAATTAAAATACGCCAAACGGCTTATTTCTTAAAGTTGTAAAACGTTAGATATTTGATAAAAATATGTAACGTCATGAAAAAAATTTACACAACATTACTTTTAGTGATAGGATTATACGCAAATGCACAACTTACAATCGTAAAAGATGTTGCTGCGGCGGGTATAACACCTACGTCAGACAAACAAGTCTTCTGGCAAAATAACAAATGGAACAATAAGTTTTATTTTAATATAGGAACTACAGCAAAATTGGGTGTTACCGACGGAACCGATGCCGGTACTTTTTTAGTAAAAGATTTGGGGGTAGCAGGTGTTTCAACTTTAATATCCAAAATCATTCCGGCACAGGATTTTTTCTACATTCAGGTAGATGCGATTGATTCTTATTCTCCTTATACTCTGCACAACGAATTATGGCGTTCTGATGGTACAGCTGCCGGAACTTTTTTACTAAAAAAATTCGATCCCACAATTTCATATCCTATTAATTTAGGTAGTGATATTAGTGAATATTGCAACAATTCCATCTTAGGAAACGAAATGTTTTTTGCTGGATTTACTACTGCAAACGGTTATGAATTATGGAAATCTGACGGAACCGTTTCCGGAACCGTTATGGTGAAAGATATGACAGCTGGAGCAGGAAATACACCAATGGATGGTTTTACCCGATTAGGCAGTAATGTTTACTTTTTCACAGGTTCAGGTCAACTTTGGAGAACTAATGGAACGGATGCGGGTACCGTTAATATTCCGCTTCCTGCTGGCCTTACCGTGTATGTATACAATACCATGGTCGCTTATAACGGGAAACTTATTTTTATAGGTTACGATGCTACTAACGGAATGGAGCCATGGATTTCTGATGGTACCACAGCGGGAACTCATATAATTGCAAATACTTCACCAAGAACAGATTATTATTATGTTTTAAAAGATTTAATGTTTAAAGAAGTACCGGGTGGTGTTTTATTTCAACAATTAATGACTTCTGGCAGTAATAAAAACACGTTATGGAAAACCGATGGTACGTCTTCGGGTACGGTACAACTTTCTAATCTTGATGTCATAGATGAGCAAAGTGGCGTTGATTTTGGTATGACCCAACAATCCATTTATGTTTACAATCAATCCCAAAAAACTTTTTTTAAGAGTAATTATCAGCCAGGAGGTAGTTCTGTAATTTCTCAAAATCTGGCCTACAATCAGTTTAAAAATTTTTATAATTTCAAAAATACACTATGGTTTAGTTCTGGTATTGCGGCATTTGGATCCGATGCCTTTGAACCTTGGCGTTGCGATGGGTTCCAAACCGTAAAAACGTTTGACATCAATCCGGGCGTAGGACCATCAACACCATTCGGTTATTTTGAAATCAACAATGATCTGTATTTTTTTGCAAATAATGGCGGTGGTGTAAAGTTGTATAAATTTAATGGTGATTTTACTTTTAACAATTCGGTTAACAACAATTGGAGTAATGGTTCAAATTGGAATGCCGGGACAACACCATTACTAACGGAAGACGCAACCATTCCTTCCGGATTTAATATAAATGTAGATGGGAATGCTTTTGCCAATAACCTAAACGTAAGTTCTCCTTTAAATTTAACGACGGGTAATTTGAACTTCAGAGGGAATTTAAGCCTAAATGCACCCGTTACCTTGAATGCAAACAATGTAAATCTTAAAGGAGAAAATGCCGCAATCCTAAACGGAAATGCTATAAATTATCTTACCACAAATGGTGCAGGAACCGTTAATGTAGAAAATCTAAACCCAACAAGAGGACAGGTGAATTTGCCTATCGGAACTGCAACCAATTACAATCCGATTACTATTGAAAACACAGGAACTTCCGATACTTTTTCGGTTAACGTTCAGGACGGAATTTCCAATACTACAGGAGGAGCAGTGAATGCTACATGGAACATATCTGAAGCTATTGCAGGTGATAGTAATGTAAATGTTTCCTTCACTTGGAATCAAACACAAGAGAACGGATTGTTCAATCGCAATACAGCAGCGGTCGGACATTATTACAACGCAACTTGGAACAGCGAATCGTCTTCAATCGTAACAGGAACAAATCCTTATACGATTTCAGCAACTAATATTTCGAGTTTTTCACCTTTTGGAGTTTTAAACCAATCGGCTTTGGGAAATACTAGCTTTACAACAGCTGAAATTAGTATTTATCCAAATCCATCAAATGGTAATTTCGCAATTCAAGTTCCTGATAGTTTTATCGGAAGTAGAGCTGTAATTTATAATTTGTTAGGTCAATCCATCAAAGAATTTTCTATTGATGAGGTGAATCAAAATACCAATCTTGAAAAAGGAGTTTACTTACTTCAAATTCAAAAAGGAAATCAAGTTAGTACTAAAAAAATCATAATTAAATAAGCATGAGAAAAGTATTTTATTTGATGATATTGGCCACATCGGCAGTATTTTCACAATGTCCAGAAGGACTAATTACAAGTGAACAAAACTTAGTAAAAAACGGAGATTTTGAAGAAGGAAGCACGCCTTTTGATTCCGATTACAATGAAGAAGAGTTGGCAGGAGCAGGTAATTATAGAATTACCGATGATGCTTACAAGTTTTCACCTATTTATTTTAAAGGAAAAGGAGAAGGAAACTTCATGACGGTTGATGGTGCAAACGGAGAAAATATGACGGTTTGGTCTCAAAAGATTTCAGTTAAAAAGAATACCACTTATTTTTTCTCTTGTTGGACTAGTACTTTAAATGTGAAGACAGGACCACCGGCTGTATTACAATTTTCTATTAATGGAAAATTGTTAGATGTGCCTTTTAAATGTCCAAAAAAAATAAACAAATGGGAACAGTTCTTTGTCCTTTGGAACTCAGAAGGAACAGAAGAAATTGAGATTAGAATTGTGAGTCAAAATCCTGATTGGGACGGAAATGATTTTGGTTTAGATAGAATTAAATTCTACGAATGTCAAGAAACTAAATTAAAAATTGTGGAAGATAAACCAGTGGTGTTAAGAAATGTACTTTTTGATACAAATAGTGCTGTGATTTTAGAATCTTCTTTCTCAGAATTGAATGAGCTAGTTGGTTATTTAAAACGTAATAAAGATAAGAAAATTGATATTTCAGGTCATACCGATAATGTTGGAAGCGATGCCGCAAATCAAAAATTATCAGATGCAAGAGCGAAATCAGTAATGAGTTATTTAGTCACCAATGGAATTGAAGAAACTAGAATGACAGCAATAGGATTTGGTGAAGAAAAACCTGTAGATTCAAACGATACTTTTGAAGGAAGACAGAAAAATCGACGTGTTGAGTTTATTATTGTAAAATAAAAGAAAGTCCCGATTCAATCGGGACTTTCTTTTTATAATTTATTTTCTAAACTTTGCCAACCACCACCGTTGATGCAATCAATACCGTGTTGTTTTAAAATGGAAGTTGCTTGACCACTTCGCATTCCTGAACGACAACAAGCTATAATGGGTTTGTTCCATTTTTTGATGGTTTCGATGTTTCCGTTTAATACTTGTAAGGCAATGTTTTTTGAACCTTTGATATGACCGTCTCTATATTCTTCTGGCGTTCTTACGTCTAAGATAATAGCTCCTTTTTGAACGTATTCCTGAACATCATTCGTTTTATTTCCTAATCCTAAAAAATCTAAAATTCCCATAATTGTTTCTTTTTTTTGACAAAGATAGAGCCGATTGAAAATCTTTTCAGTAACAAAAGTTACTTTGGTTAAGCGTTAGCTTTTTCAAAAATCAATTCCAATCCGTTATCCACTAAATGTACAATTTCAGGGCGATTAGTTTTTACTTTTTCTAAGTGATTTAGAACTTTATCAACCAAATCTGAATTTCCTTCTTTTTTAGCCAATTCCGCGATTTCAACGGATAATAACCAATCATTTGGATGTCCAGCAGAAACCGAAGCAAATGCTTCTTTTAAAGTAGTCGCAGCAGGTTTTCCTTCTCTGATGTTGCGAACACTTAAATAGAGTCTTTCTAATTCTTCTCTTTCAGCCGATTTTTTCTGTTTAATCGTTTGCGAAGAGGGAACGTGATTAATCATATCAAAACTATTCACATCAGCCGGACCAGAAAAAGCTGAAATCACTTTTTTACCCACAGCCATATCATAAATGCCCCATTCTGGTTGGAAAAGAACCGTATCATTATGAGTAACGGTGCAATTTTTGAATTTAATCAATAAGATTTCGCCTTGTAAATTGCGAGTTCCGGTTACAATTTCACCTACAACTTTGATGTTGCCTTCAAATTCTAAAGTTACTTGCTCGCCTTCGTAAATATCATAAGCTCGTAAATCTCTTGGACTCATTTCTTCAATCGCCAAGTTAATACCTTTTAGTTTTCCAATTGGCGAACCAAAACCTTCAGCATGATATTCAGTTCCGTGACCTACCAATTCTTTTTCTCGATGAGAAAGTGCTGTTTTTCCTGTCGTTTGAACATAAACTGGTTTTCCTTCATCTTCAATAACATTAGTGAAAACGCCTGAAATTTGAAGTCCAGTACTTAATTCAATTGTTCCTAAAGCATTTGAATGAATCAATTTTTTAATTCCCGATAATCCTCCAGTTCGTAATGCCATTTTATTCGCAAATTCCTCTAAAACTTGACTCAATTGAGCAAAATCAGATGTTACATAAAGTTGAGGTTGCGGTTTAGTAATATCAAAACTTTGGTCGGCTGCCGAAATATCGTATGGAATTTTCTTCACATTGTCGGTCATGCACCAAGCACTTTCTCCAATAGAAGAAAGTAATCCCGCACCATAAATTTTTGGATTGTCAACGGTTCCAATTAAACCATATTCTACTGTCCACCAATGTAGGTTTCTAATGCGAGACATTTCTGATAATTCGCCCATATTATTCTGTAAGAAATCCACTTGCTCTTCCGCTTTTTTGATTTCTTCTGCTGGAGTATCTTCTGCTTCTTTTAAAATTGAAAGCAAACGAATCGCTTCATACAATTCATAATCACGTGCTGATGAAATCGCTTTACAACCAATTTCACCAAAACGTCTTAAATATTCAGCATATTCTGGATTCGCAATAATAGGAGCGTGACCTGCGCCTTCGTGAATGATGTCTGGAGCTGGAGTGTATTCAATATGTTCTAACTGGCGAATATCGCAAGCAATAACTAAGACATTATACGCTTGAAATTCCATGAACGCATTAGGTGGAATGAATCCATCAACGGCAACTGCGGCCCAACCGATTTCTTTTAAAATTCGGTTCATGCCGTACATGTTGGGAATATTATCAATCTCCAAACCTGTTTTTTGTAAGCCTTCTAAATACGAACTATGAGCGACTTTTGAAAGATAATCTACATTTTTACGCATAACATAGCGCCAAACGGCTTGGTTAATTGGCGTATAATCATCATAAACTTGCGGCTTGATGAATTGTTTTAAATGTTTTGGTAATCTGTCAATCAGTGGATTACTTTCAAAATGCGTTTCCATAATTTTACTTGTGATGTTTGACGTAAAATTACGACTTTTTCACAAAGAAGGAAAACATTTTGAGAATTTGATACAACTAAATAGGATAGTACTATTCTGTTTTTTCAACAGGAACGGCTGGTTCAATTTTAGGGACACTATCATTCTGAATGGTTGGAGTAGGAGTGGTAGTTGCAGGAACCGTCGTATTAATAGGCGTTACACCATCAACATATTCCGTTTCTTCCAAATCTTCTGATTTTCTTCCTAATTTGATGTCTGGATTTTCTTGTGTTCCTAATACTTTAATCGGAATTCCAATGATACCTAATGGTGGTAATCCGATACGCATTTTCAAGTTTAATTTTCCGTCTAAACTCGTTTGTCCTTCAAATCGTAATCTAAAACCAGCTACTTTGAATTTGAAACGTTCGATAGTTACAATGTTGTTTTTAATGGTTGATTTGATATCCACCTTCGAAATATCAGGATCTTTAATATCTGGATTTTCGGTTTTAGCCGAAACGACATTCAATAATTTAAAGCCTTTCATTTTTACTTTTTTAACGGAAAGAGTTCCGCTTCCTTCTAAAGAGGGCATTACAGGTGCCATTTGATTGTTTAAAACACCTTTTATCGAATAATTCAAACCTACAATTCCTTCCGCACTTTCTGCCGCGGTTACGATTTCTCGAAACATTTTAATTTCGTTGTAAGCGCGTTTAATATCAAATTCGGAAGCATTGATTTTATAATCGAAATACGCTTTTTGTGTGCCTTCGTTTTTATAAAAAGCATCCATTTTAGCGGTAGCACCAATGATACCTAAGCTGCTATTTAAAAGTTGTAAACTACCGTTTTGAATGACTAAATTACCTTTTAAATTTTCAATGGTAATGTCGTCATATTGCGTTTTTACAGCATTAGTTTGGATGGAAACATTCAAATTTGTTGGAATTTGAACTACTCCAGAAACTTCAGTTTTCTCGGTTTCATCATCCGTTTCATAAGTTAGGGTTGGAATAAATTCATTAACATTCAAATAATTCGATGTTAGATTGAAATTTCCTTTTAAAATTTGATTTTCCGAAAGAACAAAGTTGATGACATTTTCTAAATTTCCATTCATGGTAATATCGGATGAGCCGTATTTTCCATTGAAATTAGAAAAGTTCATTTTATCTTGATTGAAAGTGAACAATCCGTTTTCGATTAAGAAGGGTTTTGCCAAATAAGTACTTGTGGTTTTGATGTTTTTTACTTCAAGAGTTCCACTGTTTTTTAAGTTGGCAATTCTTCCATTTGAAGCGTCGCTTTGTTTTCCAGCCAAGCTCAAATCAGCTTTTATGAAACCATCTATATCTAGTCCTTTTTGGGAGAAAACTTTGTAAATTCGAGCAACGTTTAATGTTCCTATTGCTTTTACATCGTAATTGATATCATCGAAATTTTTAAATGAAGCATTTAAGTTAAAGGGTTCGCCTTCAAAAGTGAAATTAGCTGGAGAAAGGATAAAAGAAGCATCTTTAAATTCACCTGTTGGACTGTTTAAGCTCGCTTTTAAATTAATATTTTGAATCGGTTTTGGATAATAAGCGGTTTGAATGAATCCGTTAGTAAGTTCAAAATTTCCTTTAGTTACAGGGAATTTTTTATCTTTTTTAATATAATCTCCTTTAGAAACGATATCGGCATCTAAACTTCCTGCTAATTTAAAATTCGGAATTTGAAGCGCAGTACTCAAAAAAGCCAAATCTAATTTTGATTTTACTTTTGAATCAATTTTAAGTTGTTCTCCAAAGCCATCTGAAATTAAAATCGCACTTAATTTGTTTTTATTTACATCAAAATACAACGAATCTAATCGTACTTTAAGTTGATTGATGTCTAAATTAGGAAGTTTAGTATCTAAATTCAAGAAAATATTCTCAACGGGATAAGGCGCTTTTTCATGTTTTACATAGCCATCTCTTACTTTGATGTTGAAATTCACTTCTGGACTTAAATTCTCAGAAGCTATATATTTCCCTTTTAAAGTTAAGAAAGCGGAGGTTGTTCCCTTCATTTTAGTTTCGGTCATCCAAGAAACATATTCGGCAGGTAAAGCAGTGAACAAGTCATCTAAATCGCTGTCTTCGGTTTTTAATTTGAAATCCATTTGATAACCATTTTTCAAGAAATCAAAGAAACCTGTAAATTCAACGGGTAATTTATTGATGACCAAATCGTTTTTCTCAAAAATAAAAGAAAGCGAATTGGTGTTGATTTTTGTGATTAAATCTGCTTTTACTTTCTTGTTTTTTAAGTATTCACTTTTGTCATAAGTAAAACTCAAACTGTCAATTCTGGCCGAAGTTTTTAAGCTAAAATTGGATTTCAATAAATCACCTTTTCCTTTGTAGTTGAAACCTTTTGCTTCGATAAGAATTTTGGTTGACTTATCGTTATAAACTAACTGACTATTATTGATTTGAATGTTTTCTAACTTTAAAGAGGCACTTTCAGATGAAGTTGTTGTGTCTTTAGAATTCGATTTATAGATGTTGTAATTAGCTTCTCCCTTTTGGTTGACTAATACATTAATTTTTGCTTCTTCTAGATAGATTTCTTCAATTTCAGTCTGACTTCCAAAAACTACCGACCAAACGTCGATACCAAAACTTATTTCTTTTGCAGAAACTAACGATTTATTTTTATAAGGTTTTGAACCATTAAGATTTAATTCGTGTAAGGTCAATGTTAAAGAAGGGAAATGTTTGAAAAAGGACAATTCTGATTCGTTGAAATTTAATTCACCCTCTAGGTTTTTATTGGCCAATATTTTTACTTTTTCTGTAATGGTATCAGCAAAAACAATAGGTAATATTACGAGTAGTAATAATGAAATAATAAAAGTGATTCCCGTTACTTTGAGAATTTTAACGAGTAATGTTTTTTTTGAGTTTTCCATTTTTATAGTTGTAGAGAGATTGGGCAAAATTACTACAATTTTTTTTGTAAGAATTGAAATGTTTGTAAAAAAAAAGAGCTAGTAAAAACTAACTCTTTTTTAATTATCGTTTCATGGCAAAATGCGCTTTGAATTGTTTCTTAGCACCATTTTCCAAATAGTCTACTGTAAACCAGTAATCGGTTGAAGGAAGGTTTTCTTGGTTGTAAGTACCATCCCAAGATTCTTCTCCTTTTAACTGTTTGATTAATTTGCCATATCGGTCAAAAATATGGATTACATCGGTATTTTGTAAACCAGCTATGTACCAAGTATCGTTGATACCATCTCCATTTGGAGTAAAATAGTGAGGATAGTCAATTACCAATAAAGTATAGGTTAAATAAGTACATCCTTGCGTATCAACTACGGTTATGGTATGAGATCCAGAACTTACATTGGTAAACACATTTGAAGATTGTAAGGTTCCTTCGTCTAATGAATACATTAGTGTTCCGCTTCCTCCCGTTACATTTACTGTTAAAGTGGCATTTCCACTAAAATAAGCACTTTGGATTACAGTCATACTTGCAGCTGGTGTTACTGATGTAACATTTGCAGTTACCATAGTTGTAACATCTGAAGAAACACAATTCGTAATGCTATTTGTAGCAATTACACCATA
>NZ_JAIWOF010000229.1 GCF_020217025.1 Flavobacterium sp.
CCAACACCAAGCCATTACAAATATAACAAAACATTCCATTCAGCAGCGGATTTTCCGTAGGAAAATCCGGAAGTAGCCATTGAAGCAAACCGTTGTTAGCTGACGTTTTTTTGTCTTCTGAATATATTTATTTCGCTACTAGTTGCTATTACAAATGTTTCTCCGTCATATGAAAAACCATAAGCTCTCAATTCATAGTCATGGAAAATTCTAAAACATTCTTTTGCTTCATTCTCTTGGTAGATACTTTTAAATTCAGGTTCAAATATAATGTCGATAATTGGCCATTCTGTAGCCATAAACAAAAGTGCATCTCCATTTTTATTCATTAATGGCAAACCTCCTCCGTGAAGTCCACTTACCAATATTTTTTCAGTTGACAAAGCACCAATCCCTAGAGCTGTCATTTCATATGAGTTTATCCAATCCCAATTTGTGTCATAATCTCTTTCGGTTAATTTAGCTTTTTGACAATCAATTATTCCTCTTCCTTGGCTTGAAACTATTAATATCAAATTTGGGTTTATTTTAGAAAAGCCAATTTCACTTAATCCACCAATTGCGAATATAGTTTTTGTCCAACCGTTTGGTGCGTCAACTTTTTTAGTTTGGTTAACAAGATTTTGAAGTCTTTTTTTGTTTTCGTCTTCTCTATTTTTACTGAAAAAGTTCATGTGTTGGAGTATCGTTTTAAAATGACAGCTAACGTTCTGCGGCTTGCTCTCAGTGGCGTTACACCAACACCAAGCCATTACAAATATAACAAAACATTCCATTGAGCAGCGGATTTTCCGCAGGAAAATCCGGAAGTAGCCATTGAAGCAAACCGCTGTTACCAGCAGTTATTTTAGTTTTAATGTCTTTGCAATTAGTTTTATTTGTTGCATCAATTCATCTCTTCTGTCATATACAACACCAGAAAAAATTAAAGAACTATTCTTATTACCAATAGTTATTTGATATACGCTATTGTATTTGCCTTGATATTTTCCTTCAAAATAAATTTCATATCCGAATCCATCTTTTAACTCAATTTCTTTTTCTGAAATTTTTGATATTTCAATTCCACTAGATTTGTGTCTATTTATCATGTCTAATGAATAGTTTTTTAAAGATTCTTTATTGTCAAATTTTGGAAGTACACCGATAATAATTTGATTATCGAAAAGATTGTTTGCGTCAATTTTTCCACTAAGATTATAAACAAATAATTGTGACATATTACCAGCGTTTATAAACTCCGTATTTTTTAAATCAATATTAAAATTTTGCAAATTATTTGAATTTGCTTCCTTTTTTTTATCAAAACTTATTGAAAATAAAGTTTTGATAATTTCCTCTCTAGTTTTTATATCATTCTCTGGAAATACCGCAAAAGCTATAGCGCTAAATTCATTATCGCCAAACGATAAGGCTATTTGCTCAGAATGATTTCTTTTGTCTGCAACATAATAAAGTATGGCTTCATATTCATTAATGAAAAATTCCTTTTTATAAAATTCTTTCGGTAATTTTCCACTTGCAATGTCATTTTCGTAGTTTTTTAAAATGGATTTCTTTGATTCAGTAAAACTTGAATTCTCAATTTCCATGACTTGAATATAGGTTGAAGGATTTTTTTGAATACGTAATAGTTTTTGTATATATTCAAAGTCATTTGGTTTCTTTATAGAAATTCTTGTCCCGTCGAATTGTAGGTCATTTTCGTCATTTTTTGAAATTACTTTATTTGGTATTTTTAAGTCTCTATTTATTTTGGATTCACAGTTTATCATTATTAATGATAATAAAAATAATAAGATTATTTTTTTCATAATAGTTATTTCTATAATTGCTGGTAACGTTCTGCGGCTTGCTCTCAGTGGTGTTGAACCAACGCCAAGCCATTACAAATATAATAAAACATTCCATTCAGCAGCGGATTTTCCGCAGGAAAATCCGGAAGTAGCCATTGAAGCAAACCGCTGTTAGCAAATCGGTTTTATTTTCCACTTAACTTTTTCATTAATATAGGAAATTCCTTTTCGGCTATTTTGTTGTCCATTTTCCCGTCTTTATTGTTGTCTCCATATTCTAAACCAGTTTTAATATAATCTTCAATACCATACAATTCTTTACGGTCTAGATTGTCTACCATTTTATTAAAATTATTTTCTCCGATTTTGTAAATAATCTGTGTAATTATAAATCCTTTGTCGTAACATCCAGCACCATCTCCACAAGGGAAATGATTAAGTCTTCTCAAAGAATTATAATCACCTTTTAAAGTTTTTCTAATAATTGTGTCAAGCTTTTTATTTTCCGCAAAACTTTGGTTTTCGAGTAAAGTCACGCCAATTTCAATACCTTCAATATTATTCTTTTTACAAGAAATAAAAATGAATAGGAGTAAAATTAAAATTATTAGTTTTTTCATTCATCAGGATTTGTAAACTGTTTGCTAACGTTCTGCGGCTTGCTCTCAGTGGCGTTGCACCAACACCAAGCCATTACAAATATAACAAAACATTCCATTCAGCAGCGGATTTTCCGTAGGAAAATCCGGAAGTAGCCATTGAAGCAAACTGCTGTTAGTGGCTGGCTTTCTTTTTGTTTAGATAACGTATTCCAAGCAATATACCAATAACTAAATAATACGCCTTGTATTCATACATCCAAGTTGCAGGTAAAAAAATCTCAAAACTCTTATCATCTGGAAACCAACTTTTGTCTTTGTTATATTTTGACCATATATGACAAAAGATAAAACAAATGACACCTAAAACGAATGTCACTAGTAAACTAAATATTATAGTTTTATTTAAAATGACTTTTCGACTATTTTCAAAATCGATTTTACTTGTTAAATACGTTAGAATAATTCCCGTGATTATTGCAAAGAAAAAGTTATTAATTATTCCATCAACAACAATTATAAAATTTTTATTATGAATTAAACGAATTAAAATATTGTCATCATCAAGATTTTTGTATACAAAATAATAAGAAGAATAGAACCATTCTTGTAATTTTTCTATTTCGAATTCTAAAGCATTATATGAAATAAATCTTACTGTAAAATTATATATAATTCCAAAAATACTAAAGTAAATTATTGACTTTAGGATATTTGTTAGATAAATTTTCATAATATACTTTTATAATTAATTTCGTTTATTTCAACAGTTTTTTTAAGCTTGCCACTAACGTTATGTGGCTTGCTTTCAGTGGCGTTGAACCAACACCAAGCCATTACAAATATAATAAAACATTCCATTCAGCAGCGGATTTTCCTACGGAAAATCCGGAAATAGCCATTGAAGCAAACCGCTGTTGTGCATAGTTTTAATCAGCTTTAATATATGTCCATTTTCCATTAGATTTAGTTATTATTAAAGACATATTATAACCTTGATTAAAACCGTATCTATCTCCAATTTTGTAATCTATAACTACAATTCCTTTATCCATTTTGTCATTAAAGCAAACTCTTGAATAGTTAAATATTAAATATTCTTTTCCAGACAAAGTTTTGTTATTTTTAATTAACATTTGGTTATAAGGTTTTTCTAATTTGATTTTAGTTTTATCAAATTCTCTATATGTTAAAGAATTGAAGTTTTCTGAGTTTATTAATTCGTTAAAAAGTTTTGAGTTTTTTTTAGAAAAATTATTAGAAAACATCCATTCATTATCTTCTTTTATTTGTCTTATTGGAATTAATGCGTCAGATATATAAACGTCAAAATCTAATTCTGAATTATCAACTTGTAAAGTGTCAAGTTCTAAATACTCTTTTTGTAAATTCAAGTGACTTCTTTTTAGATAATCATTTGTAATATCACTTAAAGCTTTAATTTCTTCATTTTCGTAATCGTTTTTACAACTAGCACAAATTATTAAAATGATAAAAAAGAAGAATTTTTTCATGTAGTTTTTAATTTTTATTTCCAATTTTTAAAATAAGGCTTAATAATTCTGAATAACCAGAATCTTTGTAATTTATAGTTAATTCTTCATTTTCTGAATCTTTATGAATAACTGTAATTGTTAGATTCTCTTCCTTGTAATTGTTACTGAAATCTATCCAAAAATTTTCTAAAGAATCATTTTCAATTTGTAAATCGTTTGGAAAATTGTATATATATTTATCAGTGCTAGCTATAAAAAGAGCTACAATGTCCACAAAGTCTTCGACTTGTTCTAATGTTGGTTTTAC
This sequence comes from Flavobacterium sp., assembly GCF_020217025.1. GTDB lineage: Bacteria > Bacteroidota > Bacteroidia > Flavobacteriales > Flavobacteriaceae > Flavobacterium. Next base: position 4,199 of record NZ_JAIWOF010000229.1, read on the forward strand.
GTATTGATGCTCCATTAAATTTCTAGTTTTATTTACTTTCAATAAAACTCTAGGTGCGAGAATTCCAAGTTCTTTTATTATTTCAATTTTTTTTGGAAAACCCCAAAATTTCTTTTTTGAAATATTGTAATAACCAAAAGCCATTAGTAGTATATCAACTTGGCAATCGAGAGCTCTTTTTGCGTTTGATAAGGTATTGATTAAATTATGAGAATAAGTATTTTGTAAATCTATTTCCGCATAGTTTAAAAAATCTTGTGGTTTTATTTCAAAATCATTTTCAATTACAAGATTGCCTTTCGAGCTCCAATAGGTATCAGGCTCTTTCAGAAATGATATGATTATTTCAATGTTTTTCATTTTCAAAATTATGCACAACGTTCTGAGGCTTGAATTAATGGCGAGCCACAGCACCAAACCATTACAAATATAACAAAACCATTAAATAAAACAACTGTGCCATTGCGGATTTTCCGCATGCCCAGCCATTAATGCAAACCGCTGTTGTATACAGTGTTGTATTTTCACGAACTGAAAAATCAACACTACGTTTATCCGCAAAGTTTGGTTTTCGGTTTCAAATATCACACAAAGTTTTTCGGTTTAGAATTGTCTCTAAATTGCTAAAATCCGAGAATTGTCTTTGAAGGTTTTCTACACAAAGCTTGGTTCAAGTTTCAATTTTACACAAAATTTTTCGGCTACATTTTTAAGAAATTAGGATGCGAAAAAACATAAAAAAACATCTGCGTAAGTTCGGAAAATACATTGTATACAACGTTTCGCGGCTTGCTCTCAGTGGCGTTACACCAACACCAAGCCATTACAAATATAACAAAACATTCCATTCAGCAGCGGATTTTCCGTAGGAAAATCCGGAAGTAGCCATTGAAGCAAACC
>NZ_JAIWOF010000103.1 GCF_020217025.1 Flavobacterium sp.
TTCCGAACAGAGAAGTTAAGCCCGACTGCGCAGATGGTACTGCAGTTATGTGGGAGAGTATGTCGCCGCCTTTCTTTTGAAAAGCCTGTCTAAAGACAGGCTTTTTTGTTATGTGTAATTTTAGTCCCAAAGGGACGAAAATAAGAAATCCTAACTTGTAACGGTTAGGATTTGTTGGTTTATAAATAGTAAGCTTCTTATTAAATTGATTTAATGAATTGAATAGCTATCTTTTAAAATTTCAATAAAATTATTCAATAGCAAATGGATGTTATCAAGTTGATCTAATGTTTTTAATTTTTCTTGTTTAGCATAATAGAGCATATATTTTCCATTTTCTGGAAGTTCATCAAATAATCCTTTATCATTAATGATTTCTAATCTATCTGGTTGTAAAGAAATGATTTGATTCATCAAGGTTTCATTTTTTAAAATGGCAATAGCCTTGTATTCATGATTACTTTGGAGGAAGTATTTTGTATCAAAATTTTTATTATTAATCGTAATATCTTTTCGATTAAAAACTTTGCCGATTTTTGTAAGAATATCTTCTTGGGTGATGCACAATTCGAGTTTAATTGGATTCAAAAATTCAACAATTCCAATCATGTATTTTTTCTCAAATGTTCTTCCACCTGAAGTGACATAATAGGTTTTGTTTGCAATATTATATTTGAAACCTGAATGCTCATAGGTTACAAATAAATCACCACTTTCAGATTTTAATATCCCATTTCTTTCAGTAGCAAATTGCTCCCAAATGTATCTTATATCTTTTCCTAGTATGAATTCTTTAATTTTCTTATAAACGGACATTATATTAACTAGATAAATTAGTTTTCAATAAAGATAGTAATTAATGTCATTTTATATAAGGATATGGGGATATAAAAAATCCGACTCTTCTAAAGTCGGATTTCGTATTTATCTAAAATTGTTTTATTTCAACGTACTCGGACAAACATAAGCTGTTAAAGGAATATCTGTCGTTCTGATGCCTGCCATTCCTTTTTCTATGTTTATCATGTTATGGTAGCCTCTTGATTTTAAGATAGATGCCATGATTACCGAACGATAACCACCCGCGCAATGAATGAAGAATTTCTCATCTTTTGGCACTTCGGCTAATTGTTCGTTAACGTAATCTAATGGGATGTTTTTAGCATTTACAACGTGTTCAGCAGTGTATTCTCCTGGCTTTCTTGAGTCGATAACTGGAGCAGTTTCGTATTGTGCTGCGAAAACTTCTGGTGAAATCGATTCAATGCTATCTGTTTCGTAACCTGCAGCTTTCCATGCTTCGATTCCTCCTAATAAGAAACCTAATGTATTATCAAATCCTACACGAGATAATCTTGTGATAGTTTCTACTTCTTTTCCTTTTGGCGTGATTAATAATATTGGTTGTTTTGTATCTCTTATTAAAGCTCCAACCCAAGGCGCAAACTGTCCATGTAATCCAATGAAAATAGAGCCTGGTACATGTTCTTTTACGAAATCATTCTCATTTCGAACATCTAAAATTAAAGCATCTGTTTGATTAGCAACCGCTTCAAATTCTTTTGGATGTAAAGGTGTTTCTGCTTTTGACATTACGGCATCCAAACTTTCATAACCTTGAATGTTCATCAATACATTTTGTGGGAAATAAGCAGGTGGAGGCGTTAATCCATCTAATAATTCTTTGATGAATTCTTCTTTTGTCATATCGGCTCTCAAAGCGTAATTGACTTTCTTTTGATTGCCTAAAGTATCTGTCGTTTCTTTACTCATATTTTTACCACAAGCACTTCCAGCACCGTGATTTGGATATACAATTAAATCATCGCTCAAAGGCATGATTTTGTTGCGTAATGAATCAAACAAATGACCCGCTAATATTTCTTGTGTTAAATCTTCTACTAATTCTTGAGCTAAATCAGGACGACCAACATCACCAATAAATAAAGTATCTCCCGTAATAATTCCGTGCTGTTTTCCAGATTCATCAGTAACTAAATAACACGTACTTTCTAACGTGTGACCTGGAGTGTGAATCGCTTTAATAGTTACACCACCCACTTTAAATTCTTGTCCATCAGTGGCAACAATGCATTCAAAATTAGGTTTTGCTGTTGGACCATAAACGATAGAAGCACCAGTTTTCTTAGCCAAATCTAAATGTCCTGAAACGAAATCTGCATGGAAATGCGTTTCGAAAATATATTTGATTTTAGCGTTGTCTTTATTCGCTTTTTCGATATAAGGTTGTACTTCTCTCAATGGATCTACAATTGCCGCTTCGCCATTACTTTCTATGTAATACGCTGCGTGAGCAATGCATCCGGTATATATTTGTTCGATTTTCATAATAATCTTATTTTTTACAAATTTACATTCTAAATTTTACTTCTTCTGTACCCAAAGTTACATTTACATTTCTTTTAACAAGATAATGGCAGCCATTACCAATACAAAGTAAGCAAAAATCTTCTTTAATTGACTTTCATTCGTGTATTTTGTAAGGTACATTCCAGTAAATATTCCAACAACCGAAATGGATGAAAACGTTAACAAAAATAACCAATCGATTTCCAAATTCTGCACATCACCGATAAATCCTACCAATGAGTTCATGGATATAATGAATAGGGAAGTCCCAACAGCTTTTCGCATCGGTAATTTGGCAAATAAAATCAATGATGGAATAATTAAAAATCCGCCACCTGCTCCGACTAATCCGATAATAATTCCAATAGTAAAAGTTTGAATTCCGATTAGAATAAGATTCCTTTTTTCTTCGCTATTGGTGTTTTGACTTTTCTTTTTTAAAACTGAAAGCGCTCCAAATACCATAATCACAGCGAAAAACAACATCAAGAATGTTTCTTTTGTGATGAGAATAGGAGATTCGATTATGGCTTTAGGAATTCTGGGAACAACAAATTTTCGGGTTAAGTAAACCGCTATAAAAGACGGAATGGCAAAGATGAATCCGTTTTTGATGTCAACTAAGTTTTTTCGATAGTTTTGAATCGCGCCAAAAGTAGACGTCGTTCCAACAATAAATAGCGAATAAGCGGTTGCTGTAACAGGATTTATGCTCATCAAATACACTAAAATCGGTACGGTTAAAATAGAGCCACCACCGCCTGTTAGTCCTAAAACTAATCCAATAAACAACGCGCCAACATAGCCTAAAATCTCCATTAGAATTGAAGGATTTCGATTTTATTTCGGTGTAATTTGATTTTTCCTTGCAATTCTAACGCTTTCAATAAACGTGAAATTACAACTCTCGATGTATGCATTTCGTAAGCAATCTCTTGGTGTGTATTTTTGATTTCGGTATCGCCAATTACTTTCGCTTTATCAGTTAAATATTTGTACAAACGTTCGTCTAAATTCATGAAAGCCAAGGTGTCAATCGCTTCTAACATTTCGTTTAAACGCACATTATAGCTATCAAAAACGAAGTTTCGCCACGTTTTGTATTTGGTCAACCATTCTTCCATTTTTTCTACAGGAATCATTAACATCGCGCCATCAGTTTCCGCAATGGCACGAATGCGACTTTTCGATTGTCCCATGCAACACGTTAAAGTCATAGCACAAGTATCGCCACGTTCTAGGAAATACAATAATAACTCATCACCATTTTCATCTTCTCTCAATATTTTAATCGCGCCAGTTAATAAAAGCGGCATTGTTTTGATGTAATCCCCAATTTCAATTAGGTAATCATCAGCTTTAAATTCTTTGTAAATTGCCACTTTTGCAATTTCGTCCAATAAAGCTTCCTCAAATATATAACTGTAGGCTTGATCTAAAATAGCTCTCATTTGTAATCCTTTTTTTGTAAAGATACGACGATTCTTTAAAAATCAAATGTTACTTTTGTTACAAAGAAATCGAATAGACACTTTATGACCTTAAAAAAATACAATAAAACCAATTTCCATAAACATACTTTTTGCGAGTTTATTGAAGTCGATACGAATGCGATTCCAAACAACGAGTGGCATTACAAAAGTAAATCGGGTAGTGGTTATTGTTTTACAGAGGAAGGTGTTTATCGTATTTCGAATCATTGGGGAAGAGCCGCGAATTGTAGGTGGCGATTGATTTCCGAAATAAAGAATCCAAATCAGAAAGAACGAATTGGTTATGCCAAATGGATTGATTTTTATCCGAATAACGAAACTGAAAACTTTTTCTATGTAGAAGTTAATTTCGAAACTAAAGAAGCAACTTTCCAACACAAGAATAATCCGAATTACGACGGAAAAGCTGTTTTACGAAACGCTTCTGAAACGGCAAAAGTTATCCGACAAATAAAAGAAATTTTGGAATCAGATACTTGGGCGAAATATTTAGATTTTGATGATTTGGAACAACTTCGAAAAGAAATCATCACAAAACTTATCCAAACTTCCACTTCTTTTGCCGAGATAAAAAGAAGTTTATTGTAAAGTGAATCAGAATTTTCATAAATTTGAGAATAAACCACTCGATTTATGATGAAACGAAACCAATTACGCGAAGCTATTTTTAGACATTTAGATGGATTAGTTGTTGTTCCTGTCGCTTATTCTCTCTTCAAGAAAGGAATTTTAGCACATCTTTTAAAGGAGAAATCCACAACTTTAGCTCAAATTACAAACGAGTTTTATGCTAATGAAGGTTATTTGAATGTAGCATTACGCGTTCTGGCATCGCAAGGTTTTCTAAAATACGAAGTCGATAATGCTTCAGGAAATGTTGCGATTACTACTTTGCCTATTAGCGAATTTGCGTTTTCGCTTGTTCCCATGTATGAGGATACGTTTCAATTGTTAACCAAGACTTCGGTTTTTACTGCTAATAAAATGGATGTGGATTCTATTGCTTTGTTAGAACCCATTTTAAAGAAATTCACCGAAAATTATCATATTCATTTTGAAGAAGATGAATATTTAAGAGCTATTCAAGAGCAAATGTTGACACATATCGAAGGCTATTTGGTTGGCCCAATTGTTGTCAACTTAGGAATGACAGGCATGTTTCACAAGTATTTCATGGAAAGTTCGTTTCGAGCGGATGAATTTCATAAACATCCCGAAGCGTTTGCTAAAATTCTCGATTTCTTTGTGCATTTGGGTTGGTTTTCTAAGAAAAACGACAATTATCAATTTACAGAAGACGGCTTTTTCTTTGCCAAACGAGCTTCGGCTTATGGTGTGACGGTTTCGTATCTTCCGATGTTTAAACATATTGACAGCTTGCTGTTTGGAAATGCTAGCGAATTGCGAAATATAGCTAAAAACGAAGACGAAATTCACGTCAATCGCGAAATGAATGTTTGGGGAAGTGGTGGTGCGCATGCGACGTATTTCAAAGTAATTGACGATATTATTATCGAACTTTTTAATAAGCCAATTGCTAAACAACCGAAAGGAATTTTAGATATGGGTTGCGGAAATGGTGCTTTTTTACAACATATTTTTGAAGTCATCGAGCGACAAACCTTGCGAGGTAAAATGTTAGATGATTATCCATTATTTTTAGTTGGTGCGGATTATAATCAAGCAGCATTAAAAGTGACGCGAGCGAATTTGATTAAAGCGGATATTTGGGCAAAAGTTATTTGGGGCGACATTGGAAATCCCGATTTATTGAATAGTGATTTGCAAGAGAATTACATCATCGATTTGAAAGATTTGTTGAATGTACGTACTTTCTTAGACCACAACCGCATTTGGGAAGACCCGAAAAATAAGACTAAAGATAGAGTTAGTACTTCTACTGGAGCTTTTGCACATCGTGGTGTTCACATTTCCAACAATGATGTCGAAGATAATTTATTGGAACATTTTATGAAATGGAGTCCGTATGTTCGTAAATTTGGCCTTTTAATTATCGAATTGCATACGGTAGCACCCGAATTAACTGCTCAAAATCTTGGAAAAACAGCTGCTACTGCTTATGATGCTACACACGGTTTTTCGGATCAGTTTATTGTTGAGATTGAGGTGTTGCAAAAAATAGCGGCAGAAGCAGGATTACATTCGGATCCTGATTACTTTAAAAAATATCCAGAAACCGATTATGCAACGGTAAGTATTAATCTGTTTAGAGGAAAATAAAATTAAAATGGAAGATAAATTTTCAGAAATAAAAAAAGACATTCAATTGATTATTGATAATATGGCGATAAAGAATTTATCGGAAGCCAGTATTAAATTAATTGAAGTGAGTGATGATTTAGACGATATGATGGATGCTACCGATGACGAAATCGTGTTGCGAGAAATTAGTAAATATCAAGTGTTGCTGAATCATTTGCAGATTAAAATGAGTACGAAAGAGTAATTAAAACAAGGTTAATTGTTCTTTTTCAGGTTCCATTTCACTTAGAAAAGGAATTGTTTCAAGCACATCATATTGTTTTCTATCGGTATTGAAAATTCGAATAGTAATGCCTTCGCAAATGAAATTCAAATCTATATTATCAAATAAACTATAGGCTATTTTCAGTTGGGATTCATTAAGTTGTCTACCAATTGAAATATGCGGTTCCGTACTTTTATGACTCACTGGAAATTGAATTTGTTTTGGAATTTCCTTCATGATTTCAGCCATTTTGGTTTTGCTTTCGGCTTTGGGAGCAATAAAAAAAGCACCATTAGTATAATTGCCAAAATCATTAAACGTGACTTCAAAAGGAATTTGATAACGGCAGTAATTGGCGATTCGCGATTTTATATTTTCATATGTTTCATCTCCGTATTCAAACTCACAAATGGTCACATGAGCTAAAGAATTCTTACTCGGAAACCATCCAATTTTAGCACTCAATTGTTCTTTGAGTTCTTTAACCGCTTCAATAACGGTTTCAGAAGGATGAAAAACTACCGAATATTTTGCCATACGTTAATTGCCTTTTAATCGTGTAAAAATCTTTTTTAGCAATGCTTTACCATCTCGTTTGGCTTTTGGAACTTCCTCAGCCCAATAAATTCCATCAGACATCGGAATCATTTGATAACTAAAAGCAAACTGCGGATTTTCAGGATTGTCGTTCAATAAACCAAATCGCAAATCATTAAAAAACAAACGATTGTTTTGTGTGGATACCAAATACCAACCTTCGCTAATTTTTATAAGTTGCTGAAAATCATACGAATTTACCAGTTTTTTTTCTAATTCTTTATTTTTGGAATAGAAAGTAAAACGAATCGGTTGCGAATCAAATAGAGAATAATCGGCTAAATAATATCCTTCTGAAGTAGCCACATTTGCATTCCAAAGAATACAATTGAAAGCGGTGGGTTTTACAATCAGTTCTTGATGAGCTAAATTTTGATTTTGCATTGCTTTTTCAAATTTATGTACAGCAAAAAGTTTCAAAGCACAAGTCAAAAGTAAATATGATGAACTAATCACCAATCCACGAATTACATATTTTCTTCGAATGAAATAATCTTTGTTTTTCCAAACGAAAACTAACGAAATTAACAACGGAATTGTATACAAAGGATCAATAACGAAGATGGTTTTCAAAGCAAATCGGTAATCTAAAGGCCAAAGAATTTGCGTTCCCCAAGAGGTAAATAAATCTAAAAATACATGAGTAATCAAACACCAAAACGCCAATAAAGAAGCGCTTTTGAAACTGATTTTATTCTTTTCTATTTTAGAAATTACCCAACCCAAAGCAGGCGACAAAAACACAAAAAAGAGTATGGAATGACTTAAACCTCTGTGAATAGCAACTCCTTCAACATCACTTAAAAATTTTCCTACTACAATATCTAAATCAGGAATTGTACCTAAAATAGCTCCATATAAAAAGGTCTTGTTTTGCAGTTTTTTACCAGCCACGAGTTCGGCAGTAGCGATTCCTAGTACTATTTGTGTTAGTGAATCCATTTAAGGTTTTGAATAATTTTGTTTTTGTAATTTTAGCTTAAATTTAAAAGTATTAAAATTACAAAAGAAAAATCAATTCTAAATATATGTTTCAAATATTGAGTTTTTGTTAAATTTAGATTTAAGGTAAAATAATTTGAATAAAATAGATAAAGGGGTTTAAAAAAACAGTAAATTTGGCTCTTAGTCTTTAACAATAAATTTCATCTAAAAATGAGAAAACTAATTTATTTTCTATTTATTTTATCTTTTTTAAATTCATGTAGTAGTAGTGATAGCGATGCTTCTAATGAAAACGAATCTGCGGAAGTCCCACCAGTAAGGTCATACGTAACCTATATTTCTCAGAATTCTGTCACGCTTAATGGAGTTATTGATAACACTAATAATTATTACCAAGGACCAGGAACTTATAAAGTTGGATTTGTTTTTAGGGCGGGTAATATTGACGATTCTAGTAATGATCAAGTTATTATAGTAGATGAAAATGTTGAGTATGAACCATATAAAAAATATTTCAGCACTAATATAAGTTCCTTACTACCCAATACTAAATATTATTATACTTGTTTTACTGAAAATGGTAATTATGAAGAAAATGATTGGGAAGAATTTACAACATCTGAAATTCCTTGTGTTCAATTACAAAATAATTATGTGAGCATTTCTGGTGTTTGGAATACTGTTTATCCAGAAATTAATGATCCTTTGTGTTGTGATGAAGGGAATTTTGGTATTAGATTTGGTACATGGCCTAATATTTATGAAATAAATTTTAATGAATTGAATAATGGTTTTCCAAATACGGGACAATATTTTGGTGTTGATTATCGTTTTGATATTACAGATTACAATAAAGAAGTCGTAAAATCATCAAATCAAGTGTTAATAGATAATATTTCTACACCTGCAACGGAATTATTTGTTAATAATGATGGAGTAACATTAACAATAATTTTTTGTAATACAACTTTAAGAAATGGTACAGTTTTAAATGGAAAGGTTTCAGTATTATTACCTTAATTTATTTTAAAATAAAATTATTTTGAAGCTGATTTATCAAAATCAGCTTTTTCATTTGAATAAAGGATATGTTTAATGAAATTTTTACTTTCCGATACAGAAGTTCGCGAAAATATTTCCAAGTAATTCATCATTGGTAACTTCTCCAGTAATCTCACCAAAATAATGCAAGGCAGAGCGAATATCAATCGCCATTAAGTCAGAAGAAAGCCCTGAATCCAAGCCCCATTTCACTTTTTGGACTTCTTCTAAAGCTTTTAATAAGGAATCGTAGTGACGCGTGTTGGTTACGATGGTTTCGTTATTACGTAAAGCCCCTGTGTTTACGAAGGACATCAGTTCATTTTTTAATTCTTCTATACCTACTTTTTGTTTTGCAGAAATAAAAATTGAATTTTCAATTTGAGATTCTAGATTTCGGAGTAAACTCTCATCTAGTTTGTCTTTTTTATTAAATATTGTAAGTAATGCTTTTTGAGGATATTTATTTCTAATTTTTTCTACTTCTACTTTCAAACCTTCCAAACTCTCCATTGTTAGTTCCGTACTGTCAACAAGGAATAAAACTACCTGCGCTTGCTCAATCTTCTCAAACGTCTTTTGAATCCCGATGCTTTCCACTACATCTTTTGTTTCACGAATTCCGGCCGTATCAATAAATCTAAAACCAATACCATTAATAACCAATTCGTCTTCAATTGTATCACGTGTTGTTCCTGCAATGTCCGAAACAATAGCACGTTCTTCGTTCAATAAAGCATTCAATAAAGTTGATTTCCCAACATTCGGTTCGCCCACAATGGCTACTGGAATACCATTTTTAATTACGTTACCAACAGCAAACGAATCAATCAAACGTTTTAAAACGAATTCAATTCGCTCTAATAATTCATGAAATTGGGTTCTGTCAGCAAATTCGACATCTTCTTCGGCAAAGTCTAATTCCAATTCGATTAAAGAAGCAAAATTTAATAACTCTTCACGCAATTTGGCAATCTCGTTACTAAAACCGCCACGCATTTGTTGCATCGCAATTTGATGTGACGCTTCATTATCCGAAGCAATTAAGTCAGCAACCGCTTCAGCT
>NZ_JAIWOF010000104.1 GCF_020217025.1 Flavobacterium sp.
TGCGATAAATCCAATTTCCCGTTTAAAAAAGCGCGTAAGGTAAATTCACCTGCCTGAGCCATTTTTGCGCCTTTACGAAGTAATAATTGGATAATTTGTTGTTGGATAAAAGTAGAACCATGACACGATATTTCAATCACATTTTCCCCAGTGTATGAATTTGGACCTTTGAAAATCGAAAGCAATACTTGGTCGTATATTTTTCCATTATCTGTGATATGTCCCAAATGAATCGTATGGGTTTTCTGTTTCGTAATATCTTTTCCTGAAACCGATTGAAATACTTCCGATGCAATCGTAATAGCGTCTTTACCAGATAATCGAATAATAGCAATAGCACCCGCTCCAGATGGTGTAGCCAAAGCAACTATGGTTTCTTGTGGAATCATGTTCTAAATTTAGATCACAAAGATAGAAAAGTTATATTTAAAAAGTGATTGATTTTGAGTTAACGAGATAGTTTAAGGTTTAAAATATTAATTCAACAATCATCACTATCTTTGCCGCATGAGTCAAAATCCATATTCCAACAATGTACTATTGAATCTTGGTATTCAAAGTTTAAACAAAATGCAAGAAGCAGCCCAAAAGGCTATTTTGAATGAAGATAATATTTTATTGCTTTCCCCAACAGGTTCGGGAAAAACGTTAGCTTTTTTATTACCAATTTTTCAATTATTAGAAGAAGATGTAAAAGGAGTGCAATGTCTAATTTTAGTGCCATCACGCGAATTAGGTTTGCAAATTGAACAGGTTTGGAAAAAAATGGGAACGCATTACAAAGTCAATACGTGTTATGGAGGTCACTCGATAGAAACGGAATTCAAAAACTTAAGCAATCCGCCAGCGTTGTTAATTGGAACGCCTGGAAGAATTGCCGATCATATTGAACGAGGAAGTTTTGCTACTGAAAACGTAAAAACCTATGTTTTAGATGAGTTTGACAAGTCGTTACAATTGGGTTTCCATGAAGAAATGTCTTATATCATTGGAAAAATTACTAAAGCAAATAAACGCATTTTAGTTTCTGCAACTTCAGGAGTGGAAATTCCGAAATATACTAAGGTTGTTAATCCGAAAGTTTTGGATTTTATTCCGAAAGAGAAGCAAAATGACAATTTATATATTCGCATCGTATTTTCGAAATCTAAGGATAAAATTGATTCCTTATTTCAATTAATTTGTTCTTTGAATTCCGAAGCTGCGATTATTTTTTGTAACCATAGAGAAGCGGTGGAACGCATTCATGATATGTTGACTCAAAAAGGCATTATTTCTACGTTTTATCATGGTGGGTTAGACCAAGACGAACGCGAACGTGCTTTAATTCAGTTCAGAAATGGCAGTGTTTCCTATTTGATTACAACCGATTTAGGCGCGCGTGGTTTGGATATTCCTGAAATGAATCACGTAATTCATTACCATTTGCCAGCTAAAGAAGACGAATTCACCCACAGAAATGGAAGAACGGCTCGTATGTTAGCCACTGGAACCGCTTATGTTCTGGTAAACGAAACCGAAAAGAAAGCCGATTATTTTGATTATGGCAAACGAAGATTAGATGTTTCCAATGCGAAATCGTTGCCAAAAGCGCCTTTATATCAAACGCTTTACATCAGTGGAGGAAAGAAAAATAAGTTGAATAAAATTGATATCGTTGGTTTCTTTTCTCAAAAAGGTAAATTAGAAAAAGATGATATTGGCTTAATCGAAGTCAAAGATTTTATTTCGTTTGTAGCAGTAAAATATCCAAAAATAAAAACTCTATTGCAAAACATCAAAGACGAAAAAATGAAAGGGAAGAAGTATAAAATTGAAGTAGCAAGAAAGGTGATTAAAAAAGAAGAGGAATAAAATAGATTTATCTATGAAATATTTGTTTTTAATTGTAATTTTTTGTTTGTTTTCTTGTAAATCTGAAGGTGAAAAGTTAGATGATTTGCAGCAAAATGAATTAGAGACAGTGTTGACTGAGAATTTAACTGAAATTGATACGACTTCTTTTATGAAATTTTTCGAAAGTTTTATTTTTGATAAAAGACTTCAAAAGAGTAATAAAGACAATTCTATTGATTATAATTTTTTCTCATCGAAAGATTTTGTTGCTTACTTGAATTCGGACACATTATCGGTTTTTGAAGAGAAAAATGTTTCTGATAAACAAGATTTAATAATTTTAGATTTAAAAAAAAGTAAAAATTTAAAGTATAAGTTTGAAAAGATAAATCAGAAATGGACGTTTTTAGGTTCTAGTGCCATTTCCATTAATAATTTGTCCGAAAAAAAGTTTGTTGATTTTTTTATGAAATTCTCAAAAGATAGTATTTATCAAAAATCACACATTTTATTTCCCTTAGAAGATTATTCCCTTGATGATGATTATCAAATCATTTCACAAAAAATAGAAAAAGAAAAATGGAATCATTTAAATCTTGTAGAAGAAATAGAAAGTTTACTTTTTTTCGCCAATATTGATTCCAATAATAACTTTAGAAATATTTATTACAGAGGAAACGACAACGGAATTTTAGTGAAATTAACTTTTAAAAGAGTTAATAATGAGTGGTTTTTAGTTAAAACAGAAGATTATTCAACTTAATCAATAATTGTGATTTATGACTTCTCCAACCTGTCCACTTTGTAATTCCACTGCAACGCTTTTCTGTGAAAAGCCAAAACATTTGTTTTACAAATGTCATACTTGCGATGGAATTTTCAGACCTAAACATACTTTTTTAACCGCTGAAGAAGAAAAAGCACATTACGAAAAACACAATAATGATGTTTTTGATGAACGGTATCAAGCGTTTGTTTCGCCAATAGTTAATGCTGTTTTATATGATTTTTCTATCGAAGCTAAAGGTTTGGATTTTGGTTCAGGAACGGGTCCGGTAATTGCTAAAATGTTGACGGATAAAGGGTTTCAAGTTCAGAATTACGATTTATTCTTTGCGAATGAACCTTCACTTCTAAATCAAAAATACGATTACATTTCGTGTTGCGAAGTAATGGAACATTTTCATCAACCTTACAAAGAATTTGAATTACTAAAAAGTTTATTACTTCCAAAAGGTAAATTATACTGTAAAACAGAAGTTTTCAACAACCAAAAACCTTTTGAAAATTGGTATTACAAAGATGATTTTACACATGTTTTCATTTATCAACCCAAAACTTTGGAATGGATAAAAGATAAATTCCATTTTTCGAATTTAATTATCAAAGAAAAGTTGATTGTGTTTGAGAATTAAAACATAAATTTCACTAATTAGCACGAATAGATTTGTGAAAATTAGTGAAATTCGTGTTCCATTTTAGATTATACTTTCTCAACCGCAACTTTATACGTCGGGTCTTCTAAAATATTGACATCAATTATAGCTTCTGCATTTTTTAGTAAATCGATACAATCAGAACTTAAGTGTTTTAGATGTACGGTTTTACCCAATTTTGCATAGCGTTCTGTTATTTTGTTAACTGCATCAATCGCGCTCATATCAGAAATTCTGCTTTCGGCAAAATCAATTATGATTTCATTTGGATCGTTATTTACATCAAATTTTTCAGCAAATGCAGTAGTTGAACCAAAGAAAAGTGGTCCGTATAATTCATAATGTTTTACGCCGTCTTCATCGATATATTTTCGAGCACGAATACGTTTTGAACTTTCCCATGCAAAAATCAAAGCCGAAATAATTACTCCAACCAAAACTGCTAAAGCTAAATTATGCAAGAAAATTGTAATCAAAGTAACAATTACCATTACTAAAATATCTGATTTTGGCATTTTGGTAAACGCTTTAAAACTCGCCCATTCAAAAGTTCCTATTGCTACCATAATCATAACTCCAGTCAAAGCGGCCATTGGTACTAATTCAATAACTGGTGCACCAACTAAAATAATAATTAAAATGGTTAAAGCTGCTACAATTCCAGATAAACGAGCACGAGAACCTGCTGATAAATTTACTAACGTTTGTGCAATCATCGGACATCCGCCCATTCCGAAGAAAAATCCGTTAGCAATATTGGCTGTTCCTTGAGCTAAACATTCTCGATTACTATTTCCTTTGGTAGCTGTAATTTCATCTACTAAATTTAGGGTTAGCAAACCTTCAGTTAAACCTACAGCTGCCATAATAGTCCCGTAAGGCAAAATAATCATAAAAGTATCCCAAGTAAATGGAATTTCAGGAATATGAAAAGGAGGAAGGCTTCCGCTAACAGAAGCAATGTCAACCACTTGTTTAGTATCGATATTAAAACCTACCACAACAGTAAAAACAATAATAATGGCAACTAAAGAAGCAGGAACCGCTTTTGTAATTTTTGGAAAAACAAGAATAATAGCAATGGTTAATGCGACTAAAGCACTCATCGTGAGTAAAGGTGAACCCGAAAGCCATTCAGAAGTTCCATCGGTAACTTGTTTAAATTGTTCGAATTGCGACATAAAAATAATAACCGCTAATCCATTTACGAATCCAAACATTACAGGATGCGGAACTAATCGGATGAATTTACCTAATTTGAATAACCCTACAATAATTTGGATTACACCTGCAAAAGCAACAGCTCCAAACACATATTCTAATCCGTGCGATTGCATCAAGGCGATTAAAACAATTACAGTTGCACCAGCTCCACCCGAAATCAAACCTGGGCGACCACCAAAAATAGCTGTAATTAATCCCATTATAAAAGCACCATATAATCCTGTTAGAGGAGGAAAGCCAGCTAAAATTGCAAAAGACAACGATTCAGGAATCATGGTCATAGCAACTGTTAAACCTGCTAATATTTCAATTTTGTAGTCTACTTTTTGTTTGAAGTCAAAGAGATTTAATACTTTTTGCATGTAAATTTAGGCTTAGGTAATTTAAGGTGCAAAAGTAAACATTAATAAATAAAGAGAAAGATTTTACTTTTTATCCAAAACCGATTCAGGAACCAATTGCGAAATATCGCCACCATTTCTCAATACATCACGTACAATACTTGAAGAAATGAACGAAGTTCGAGCAGCTGTTAATAAGAAAACCGTTTCTATTTTCGACATGACACGATTGGTATGAGCAATAGCTTTTTCAAACTCAAAATCAGCTGGGTTTCTAAGTCCACGTAAAATGAAATCCGCTTTTTCTTTTTTACATAAATCGATAGTTAAACCAGAGTAGGTGATGACTTTAACTTTTGGTTCGTCTTTGAAAGCTTCTTCGATGAAACGCTTTCTATCTTCTAATGAAAACATGTATTTTTTTTCGGCATTAACACCAATCGCCACAATGACTTCATCAAATAAAGAAACGCCTCTTTTGATAATATCGAAATGTCCGTTAGTAATTGGGTCAAATGAACCTGGAAATATTGCTTTTTTCATAGTTTACTTATTTAAAGCCAATTCAATAGCGTTTTCAAACAATTCAGGTAATGAAATTCCAGCTTCGCGAGCTTGTTGCGGTAGAATACTTTCGGTGGTTAAACCTGGGATGGTATTCATTTCTAGCATATGTGGTTCATCGTTAACAATAATGAATTCACTTCTCGAAAAACCTTTCATTTTTAAAACTTCATAAGCTCTTTTGGCAACCGTTTCGATTTTTACTTTCAATTCGTCCGAAATTCTGGCTGGCGTAATTTCTTTCGATTTGCCTAAATATTTCGCTTCGTAATCAAAAAAGTCGTTTTCGGATACGATTTCGGTAATTGGTAAAACTGTAACAGTTCCTTTATAATTAATCACACCAACTGAAACTTCTGTTCCGTCAAGGAAACTTTCAATAATGATTTCGTCGTCTTCTTTATAAGCGTTTTCAATAGCAGGAAGAAATTCTTCTTTAGTTTTTACTTTCGAAATTCCGAAACTTGAACCCGATTTATTTGGTTTAACGAAACAAGGTATACCTACTTTCGCTAAAATTTTGTCGACATTAATTTCATCGTCTAAATTCAAATAATACGATTCCGCCGTTTTGATTCCATAAGGTTTTAAAACGGATAACATATCACGTTTGTTGAACGTTAAAGCTGCTTGATAATAATCACAAGAAGTTTGAGGAATGTTTAGTAATTCAAAATACGCTTGCATCAAACCATCTTCTCCTGGCGTTCCGTGAATCGCATTAAAAACTACATCAAAATTGATTTTCGTTCCATTTACGGTTACTGAAAAATCGTTTTTATCCATTGGGAATTCGGCATCATTTTCGTCCACATACACCCATTTTTCCTTAAAAATATGAATACGATACGGATTAAATTTAGCACGATTAATATTGTTAAACACAACATTTCCGCTAGTTAACGAAATTTTGTACTCGCTAGAGTAACCTCCCATGATAATGGCAACGTTTTTCATTTTGAAATTCTAAAAGTGATACACAAAATTACATTATTTATTGAGATTTTGTGTTCTTTTCTTCGATTACCAAAGAAATATTTTTGCAATTCATTCGTTTTAAAAGGGTGAAGAAATCAAAATGAATTGCTTCGTAATTTCTTTTTGATTTTTATATCTTTGTCAAAATATCATTTTGTATGAGTTTATTTAAATATTTAACTAGTAGAACATTTTTTACTCAAGCTTTTTTAGCCGCTGCAATAGTTGTGGGTTTTACTTTTTTAGTGATTCAGTTTTTAGATTTTAGAACCAATCATGGTCAGGAAATCAAAGTGCCTGATTTATCTAAAATGAAACTAGAAGTTGCTGAAGAAAAGCTAAACGAATTGGATTTAGAAGTTTTCTTGTTAGATACAGTTGAATTTAATGCTGATTTTCCTCCTTTTACGATTTTAGAGCAAGATCCAAAAGCAGGAAGTTTGGTAAAAGACGGTCGTAAAGTCTATGTGAAATTAAATGCAGGTGAATTTACGGATATTACTATCCCAGAATTTAAAGACAAAACGTTCCGGCAAATTTCGGCTACTATAAAATCGTTAACTTTAAAAGAAGGGAAAATCACTTATAAACCACACATTGCGAAAGATATTGTATTGCAAATTTATCAAAATGGAAGAAGATTAAGAGCTGGAGATAAAGTGAAGAAAAGTTCTACTTTAGATTTTGTATTAGGTGATGGAAAAGAAGTTTTCAATGAAGACACATTTAGTTCAGAAGAGCCAGCAGATACATTGCCTCCAGTAGAAGAAGGCGTAACAGAACCAGTAGAATTTAAAGATACAGATGGCGGATTATAATGTAGGAACCGAACTCGAAGACGAGTTATACGAACATCATCGTTTTGAAGCAAGTAAAGGTCAATCGGCTTTGCGTGTGGATAAATTTTTGATGAACATGATTGAAAATACCACCCGAAATAAAATACAACAAGCAGCAGAAAATGGTTCCATTTTAGTGAACGATGTTGCGGTAAAATCCAATTATAAAGTAAAAGCTGGTGATGTGGTGCGATTAGTTTTAGCGCATCCAACATACGAGCAATTGCTAACACCTGAAAATATTCCATTGGACATAGTTTATGAAGATGATCAATTGTTGGTGATTAATAAACCAGCAGGAATGGTAGTACATCCAGGTCACGGAAATTATTCGGGAACTTTGGTGAATGCATTAGCGTATCATTTCGAGAATTTACCCATGAACAGTTCGGAACGACCAGGTTTAGTTCATCGAATTGATAAGGATACTTCAGGATTATTAGTGGTAGCGAAAACAGATTTTGCTATGGCATATTTGACCAAACAATTTGCTGAGAAAACTTCGGAAAGAGAATATGTAGCATTAGTTTGGGGAAATATCGAAGAAGACGAAGGAACTGTGGAAGGTAATATCGGTCGTCATGATACAAATCGAATGCGAATGGCGGTTCATGAAAGTGATGAAAAAGGAAAACACGCAGTAACACATTACAAAGTTTTAGAGCGATTTGGATATGTAACTTTAGTTTCTTGTCAATTGGAAACGGGAAGAACACATCAGATTCGTGTTCATATGAAACATATCGGTCACACGCTTTTTAACGATGAACGTTATGGAGGTGATTCTATTTTAAAAGGAACGACTTTTACAAAATACAAACAGTTTGTCGATAATTGTTTTAAAGTTTTACCAAGACAAGCACTTCATGCCAAAACATTAGGATTTGAACATCCCATCACAAAAGAATTTTTACGTTTTGATACGCCAATTCCGCAAGATTTACAGGAATGTATTGATAAATGGAGGGTTTATTCAAAAGCGCAAATATTTACAGAAGAATAAAAAAAATATTTAAAAATTAGAACCTCCAAATCAAAAGATAGTTGGAGGTTTTTTTATGGTACTATAATTAAATCTTATAACACTAATAAACCAACATTTGTATATTTTCGTACTTTTGAGAAACAGAAATAAGAAACTATGAAAATTGTTATATCACCAGCTAAGTCTTTAAATTACGAGAGTCCGTTACCAATTTCAAATTACACAGAACCTGCTTTTTTGTCGAAATCGGAAACCATTCAAAAGACGTTAAAAAAGAAAAAACCGAAGCAATTAATGGAGCTTATGGATATTTCTGAAAAGTTAGCCGAATTAAATTGGCAACGAAATCAAGAATGGAGTGTTCCTTTTTCTCCTGAAAATGCACGTCCAGCAGTTTATGCTTTTGATGGTGATGTGTATACCGGATTAGATGTGTATTCGTTACTAACAGATAAAGTAGCAATTTTACAAGATAAATTACGAATCCTTTCAGGTTTGTATGGACTTCTAAAACCTTTAGATTTAATGCAACCTTATCGATTAGAAATGGGAACTTCAATCGCAATTGGAACCAAGAAAAACCTTTACGAATTCTGGAAAAAAACCATCACAGATGTCTTAAACAAAGAACTTTCTAAAGATGAATTATTTCTAAATTTAGCAAGTAACGAATATTTTAGTGCAGTTGACACCAAGGCATTAAAAGTTCCAGTAATTACGCCAGAATTCAAAGATTACAAAGATGGAAAATTAAAAATGATTAGTTTCTTCGCAAAAAAGGCAAGAGGCTTAATGGTGCGCTACATAATCGATACCAATGCAGAAACTATTGAAGATTTAAAAGGTTTTAACTACGAAGGTTATGCTTTTGATGCGAATTTGAGCAAAGGAAATACTTTAGTTTTTACAAGATAATACAATCTAATCTAAATTGAGGGTTATATTATCTAACACGTCTAAAATCTTTTATTCGATAAGAAAATTTATCAAATTGTAGTAGCTAATCTTACAATCAAATTTGTTATCCCATAAATAAAAAAATCCTACTAAATTTTAACAGTAGGATTTTTTATTAATTTTATGTTGATGCTATACATTAGTGCATCGCTTCACTAATATTTACTTTGTTTTTATTGTTTTTAATTAAAAGGATAATGGGTATACATATTAAAAATAGAATACCTAAAAACAGAAAAATATCCATATAGGCTAGAACAGTACTTTGTTTAGTAATACTTAAATCAATTATTTTGTGAGCTTTATCTAAAGCCTCATTAGAACTAAAGCCTTTTGCCATAAACCCATGTTGTAATTGACTAATTCTGTCTTGAACTTGCACTTTTGTAGCATCAATATTTCCTATTAAATTAACACGGTGCTCTTGACTAAATCGTGCTATAAATGTGGTTATAATAGCTATACCAAATGAACCACCTAATTGTCGCATCATTCCTGTAAAAGCGGCCCCTTCACCAATACTTTTTCCTTTTAATGTAGAAAGCGATAACGTAGTAATGGGAACAAAGAGAAGTCCCAAGCCTAATCCCCTAATAATTAAAGGCCAATACATGAATTCTTCTCCAGTATCAGGTGTCATGATATTATACATCCAAAAAGTAAAGAAGAAGAACATTAAAAATCCAATGGCAACTAAATACTTTTGAGGAACACCTCTTTGAAGTAATTGACCAATAATTGGCATCATAAAAGCCGTCATTAAAGAACTCGGAATTAAAAGTAAGCCAGCATCAGTAGCCGTCCAACCTAAAATGGATTGCGTATAAATTGGAATAATAA
>NZ_JAIWOF010000112.1 GCF_020217025.1 Flavobacterium sp.
CCATGCCCAACCACTTCCAAATTGTCCTGCAGCAGCATCTGTGAGTTGTTTTTGTAAGTTGTCAAACGAGCCTAATTCTGCGGTAATGGCTTCCGCTAAAGCACCTTTTGGAGTACCACCGCCTTTTGGATTTAATATCTCGAAAAACAAATTATGATTATAGTAACCACCTGCGTTATTTCGGATTTCTTTATTGTTAACGTCTAGGTTTTTTAGAATATCTTCAACGGTTTTTAATTCTAAATCGGTTCCAATTACGGCTTTGTTTAGTTTGTTTGCGTAACCTAAATGATGTTTTGAATAGTGGATTTCCATTGTACGACCATCTATGTGAGGTTGTAAGTCGTCGTAGGCATATTTTAAGCCGCGCATTTGAAAGATTCCGCCTTCTGTAACTTTTACATCAGCTGGATTTCCTAAAGCTGAAATTTTAGTTTCTACTTCTGGGTCAGGAATTTTAACTTCTTCTAGTTCGTTTTCTTTTCTACAGCTCGTCATCATAAATGATATACAAGCCAAAATCAATAATGACTTTTTCATTTGTAATGCGGATTATAAATTACGTTCTTTCAGTAATTGATTGATGATATTGATGTATTCAGCTTTGGCATCATCTGGTTTCAGATGTTTCACTTGCATCCAAGCATTTAATTTGAAAGCATTTCTTAAGTCTTGTGGATTTTGAAATAATAAAGGGTTAGAAGTTTCGGAAGTAGCTTGTTTGTACAAACCATACAATACCAATTGCATATCCTGAGGCACCGACTCTTGTGGAATCAATTGTGCGTTAGCAAATGCTTCATCAAATAATGTATTTAAATCCTTTTCACTCATTCTTTATGCTTTTTTACTAATAACGGTTTTATTTCCGATAGCTTTATCGCCTAGTTTTACATTAATTTCAGTTCCTAATGGTAAATAAATATCTACTCTTGAGCCAAATTTAATGAAGCCAGCATCTTTGCCTTGAACAACACGCATTCCTTCTTGTGCATAATTCACAATACGTCTAGCTAGAGCACCAGCAATCTGACGGTATAAGATTTCACCATAGATTCTATTGTTGATTACAACAGTAGTTCTTTCATTTTCTTCGCTAGCTTTAGGATGCCAAGCTACTAAGTATTTTCCAGGGTGATATTTGCTGTATTTTACAATTCCGTTTACACAGTAACGTGTAACGTGAACATTAATAGGAGACATGAAGATAGAAACCATCAAGCGTTTGTCTTTGAAATATTCTGGTTCGAATACTTCTTCAATAACTACAACTTTTCCATCTACAGGAGCTAAAATGTGATTGTCGCTATTGTCTGCAACACGTGTTGGATTTCTGAAGAATTGTAAAACCAAGACTAAAATCACTAATGCAAATAAGTATAAAATAGTTCGTAACCAATTTATAGAAACAAATGCATCGGTTAAGAAAATAATTGCAACTACTAAAAGCAGCGTAATGAAAATGATTTTTGAACCTTCTTTATGAAACATAGTATAAAATTAAATAAAATAAATTAATAAATGGAATTACAAATATAATACTATCTAGTCGATCTAGAATACCTCCGTGACCGGGCATTATATTTCCGGTGTCTTTTATGCCGGCAACACGTTTTAATTTTGATTCGATTAAATCGCCTAACGTACTGAAAATACTAACAATAGCGGCAATGACTATCCAAATAAATAGGGTAGAAGCCATGATGTAATAATTTGCTAATAAAACTCCGCCGATAATGGTAAAGACCAAACCTCCAGCAAAACCTTCAATGGTTTTTTTCGGAGAAACACTTGGGAAAAGTTTGTTCTTTCCTATGTTTTTTCCAACTAAATATGCGAAAGTATCGTTGGTCCAAATTAAAACGATAATAGAAATTAAAATTTTTGGATTATAACCTTTGACTCCCATTGCAACGTAGTTTGCTAAAATAAAAGGAAGTATCACATAACCAAATAACAAGAAATATCTTGTGTAGATTTTAAAATTTGACTTGTTAGCATTAAATAAATAGAGTAACAATTTGATTGAAGTTACAATAGATATTGCGGTTAAAGCTGTATTCAGATTTAAATCGGAGTTTTTATTCCAAAAGAAATAGTAGGAACTTGCTGCAATTGGAATGCTCATGTAAAAGTTTAACCCGCACATTTTACAAAATTCGTAAACTCCAATCACCAAAAAAACACCAAAAAGAATGGCTAAACCTTCCCTTGAATAAGAAATGCAGCCTAACAGTAATACAACATAAACGGCTCCAGATAATGCTCTTTTTAGCGTTTCGTTCATTATTATAAATCTTCTAAAAGAAGTAAGTATAGATTTTTATGGCAACTTCCATAGTGAAGAAAATCCTGTTCTTTTACTTCTTCAAAATATTTTATGGTGGTAATATTAGAAGGGTAATTTTTTTCGTGCGTGCTCTTAATACGCCTCAAGCCGTCACTTTTACTATTTACTATCTGACTTGTTGTTGCGAAAACAATCATGTTAGTTGGAAGTTCATTAGGTTTGAAGTGTTTCAATTGATTAGATGAGAATAATATAGAGCCTTCATCTGCGATTAAATTTTCACAAGAAGAAAGAAAAAATACAGGAGTTGATAAATTGTCGTAAGTTAATTTGTTATCATCAAGCAAATAAAGTAATCGGTTGTCAAAACACTGGGCATTACATTCAAACCAATCATTTTCTGCTAATATATTTTCAAAATTCTCTGCAATTTCATCTAAATTCTCACAATAAATGAATTTACCTCCATTTCCTTTGAAATTGAAAGTAAACTGTTCGTCTATTGGTAATGTAGTATCTGGAGAATAAGGACTTTTGACTTCTTGTTTTTTGTCATTGTCCTCTTCCTTAGAAGATGTACCAAAAAATTTTCTAAAAAGACTCATGTATCTTTAGTAGGTTTTTTAACTGTGAAAATCAAAGATAAAAAAAATCTTAGTTCTTTACATACAGAACTAAGATTTTTATTAATATTATTTTGTTGATAAGTTACTTATTCTGAAATTGTCTTTTCGTCCGTGTTTTCAGGAGTTGTAGTAACTTCTTTATCAAAAGGTCTTTTTCCAAAAATGGTTTCTAAATCATCTTTAAAAATTACTTCTTTTTCAATCAGAATATCAGCTAATTGGGTTAGTTTTTCTTTGTTTGTTTCCAAAAGATGAATCGCTCTGTCGTACTGTTCTTCAATTAATTTTGAAATTTCAGTATCGATAACTTTTGCTGTTTCTTCTGAATATGGTTTTGAAAAATTATAGTCCGATTGTCCTGTTGAATCGTAATAAGTAATATTTCCAAGCTTATCATTCAATCCATAAATGGTTACCATTGCTCTTGCTTGACGTGTGACTTTCTCTAAATCGCTCAACGCTCCAGTTGAAATTTTATTAAAAATTACTTTTTCGGCAGCACGACCTCCCATGGTAGCACACATTTCGTCTAACATTTGTTCTGGACGTACAATCAGTCTTTCTTCTGGTAAATACCAAGCAGCACCTAAACTTTGTCCTCGAGGAACAATTGTTACTTTTACTAAAGGTGCAGCGTGCTCTAACATCCAACTTACTGTTGCGTGACCTGCTTCGTGAATCGCAATAGCACGTTTTTCTTCAGGAGTTACGATTTTATTTTTCTTTTCTAAACCACCAATGATTCTATCTACAGCGTCTAGGAAATCTTGTTTATCAACTGCTTTTTTGTCTTTACGAGCTGCTATTAAAGCCGCTTCGTTACAAACATTAGCAATATCAGCACCCGAGAATCCTGGAGTTTGTTTTGCTAAAAATTCAGTATCTAACTCCTCTGATTTTTTCAAAGGTTTTAAATGTACTTCAAAAATTTCTTTACGTTCTCTAATGTCTGGTAAGTCTACATAAATTTGTCTGTCAAAACGACCGGCACGTAATAGAGCTTTGTCTAAAACATCAGCACGGTTGGTTGCAGCTAAAACAATTACGTTGGAATTGGTTCCAAAACCATCCATTTCAGTTAATAACTGATTCAGCGTGTTTTCTCTTTCGTCGTTAGCACCTGTCATGTTGTTTTTTCCACGAGCTCTACCTACAGCGTCAATTTCGTCAATGAAAATGATAGATGGTGATTTTTCTTTCGCTTGTTTGAATAAATCTCGAACACGAGAAGCTCCAACTCCTACAAACATCTCCACAAAATCAGAACCTGATAAAGAGAAGAAAGGTACTTTAGCTTCACCGGCAACGGCTTTTGCTAATAAGGTTTTTCCTGTTCCTGGAGGACCAACTAATAAAGCTCCTTTTGGAATTTTTCCTCCAATAGAAGTATATTTTTCAGGGTTTTTCAAGAATTCTACGATTTCTTGAATTTCTTCTTTAGCTCCTTCTAATCCGGCAACGTTTTCAAATGTTACTCTTGTATCATTTTTTTCGTCAAATAATTTAGCTTTCGATTTTCCGATGCTAAAAATCTGACCTCCGCCACCGCCAGAACCACCTGACATTCTTCGCATCATGAAAATCCATAAACCAATTAATATTACAATTGGTAAAAGCATTGAGATAAGTTCCCCCCACATGCTTTCTGGTTCTTTTTCATATTCTGAAAGTTTACCTTCGTTTGATGCTTTTTGTAAATTTTCTTGAAAGGTTTTTAAATCACCAATTTCAAAGAAATAGTGAGGACCTTTAGTGTTTAATTTGTTTAAAACATCATTCTTTACTTTGTCATGTGTTTTATCTGTTAAAGCTGTTTTCTTTAAATAGACAGTAGCTTTAGTATTGGTAAACACCACTTTTTGTACCTGATTTTTATCTAAAAATTGGTAGAATTTTGATAATGTTGTAGGCGCAGGATTGCTTAAATCAATTCCTTTGGTAAATAAACTTATCGTAAAAAAAATAGTCAAGACAAGTACAATACTCATCCAAGGACTAAACTTAAATCCAGAATTATTATTTTGTGCCATAAAATTTTTTAGTATTTTGATTCAATGGTAGTGATTTTAGCATCACCCCATAAACTCTCAATTCGGTAGTATTCACGAATGTGTTTTTGAAAAACGTGTACTACAATGTTTACGTAATCCATTAAAACCCATTCTCCATTTTCAGCACCTTCAACGTGCCATGGTTTGTCTTTTAACTCTTTAGAAACGATTTTTTGTATTGATCCTACGATTGCATTTACTTGTGTATTTGAATTTCCATTGCAAATTACAAAATAGTCACAAACCGTGTTGTCAATTTCTCTTAAATCAAGAATATCAATATTTTCTCCTTTTACTTCTTCAATCCCTTTGATGATGTTTGCTAATAAATCATCATTATTAATCTGCTTCTTCGCCATTTATTATTTTTCTATTTATGCAAAGGTATCATTTTTTGTGATTATTTTTGAACCTTAACATAAGATTAAATTTTGTTAGTACGATATGAGAATAATCAAACTCGATGCCATAGATTCAACCAACCGTTTTTTAAAAGCACTTTCTGCTCAAGAAAGTTGTGAAAATTTCACAGTTGTAAGTACCGAATCGCAAACAGAAGGTAAAGGTCAAAGAGGTTCTGGATGGGTTTCTGGAGCAGGTAATAATCTAACTTTTAGTGTTTTATATAATCAAAGAGTTGAAGGAATTACGAGTCTTTTTACATTAAATATCATCATAGCTTTGAGTATTGTTGAAGCGCTAAAAACCGTTAGTAATTTAAATTTTGTCATCAAATGGCCAAACGACATTTTGGCAGAAAATAAAAAAATAGGTGGCATTTTAATAGAAAATACGTTTAAAAATTCAAGTGAAGTGCAATCGATAATCGGAATTGGTTTGAATGTAAATCAATCTCAATTCGAAAATTTACCTCAAGCTTCGTCTTTATTTTTGTTGGAAAATAAAATTTTTGATAGAGAAACGATGCTAATTTCAATTGTAAATCAGTTAGAATACAATTTAAAACAATTACCAATTTTAGGAGAAACTCATTTTTGGAACGCCTATCATCAAATTTTGTTTAAGAAAGATGTAGTTTCTGCTTTTGAATCGGTTGCTGGAAATCGATTTGTAGGTAAAATTCAAGAAGTTACGCAAGAAGGAAAATTAGCGGTTTTATTGGAAGATGATTCTATTCAATTTTTTGATGTCAAAGAGGTGAAAATGTTGTACTAAAATGAGAACGTTATAAATTCCTCAAACCTTTGTTAAACTTCGTTAAAAAGTTTTTGTTTTTAAGTACATTTGTGCCAATTAAAAAAACGTATTCCTATATATCTCATGGAGAAAAAAATACTATCCCTGTTATCTTCCACGCGCTTAATGGCTGTTTTATTTATTCTTTTTGCTTTTGCCATGGCAGCTGGAACTTTTATTGAAGATGCCTATAATACTGATACTGCTAGAGTTGTTGTTTACAACGCTGTTTGGTTTGAAGTTATCATGGTGTTTTTTATCATTAACTTTTTAGGTAACATAAAACGTTATCAATTACACAAAAAAGAAAATTGGGCGACTTTAATTTTACACCTTTCTTTTATTCTAATTATAGTTGGAGCTTTTGTTACTCGTTATATTAGTTATGAAGGAATGATGCCTATTAGAGAAGGTGAATCAGCTAACATGATTTATTCGGATAAACCTTATTTAACGGTTTTAGTAGATGGAAATCACGAAGGACAAATGCGTCGTAAAACTTTTGAAAAAGGATTGTATTTAGCTCCAGAAGTTAAAGATGATGCTTTTTTGAATGCTTTTGCAAGTAACGATTTCTCAATGAGTGGTGAATTCAGTGGTATTCCATTTGAAGTAGAACATCAAGAATTTGTTATGAATGCCACCGAAACGGTTGTAGCTTCAGAAACTGGTCAATTGATGATTAAAATGGTTGAGTCGAGTGGAGGAACACGTCATGAACATTACTTAAAAGAAGGTGAAGTTCAAAACTTACACAACGTGCTTTTTGCTTTTAATAAATACACAGAAGGCGCAATTAATATCACTAAAATTGCTGAAGCCTACACAATTCAAACACCTTTTGAAGGTGATTTTATGCGAATGGCTGATAAATTACAAGGTAAGGTTGTTAAAGATTCAGTGCAACCTTTAATGTTACGTTCGTTGTATAATATTGGTGGTGCTCAGTTTGTATTTCCAGAGCA
The DNA here is from genome assembly GCF_020217025.1 of Flavobacterium sp. Classification (GTDB taxonomy): domain Bacteria; phylum Bacteroidota; class Bacteroidia; order Flavobacteriales; family Flavobacteriaceae; genus Flavobacterium. Next base: position 7,130 of record NZ_JAIWOF010000112.1, read on the forward strand.
AGCCATTAAAGGAGAATTGACTTTCAAATCGAATAATGATTTCAAAGACAAACAAACCGATGATGCCTTAAAAGTAAAAATTAAAACACAAGGTAAAGAAGAAATTGTAACACTAGTTGGTTCAAAAGGAAAGCAAGGAGTTCCGCAAACGGTTAAGATTGGTGATTTAGAATTTACACTTTTCTTTGGAAGTAAAATTTACAATACGCCTTTTTCTGTGAAATTAGATGATTTCATTGCGGATAAATATCCTGGAACAGAAAAAAGTTATTCGGCTTTCAAAAGTAAAATTGAAGTGGCGGATACTGAACAAGGAAAAACATTTAAAGATAGTGTTTTCATGAATCATATTTTAGATTATAGAGGATTTAGATTCTTCCAAGCTGGATTTGATCCAGACGAAAAAGGAACACAGCTATCCGTAAGTCACGATTTCTGGGGAACTTGGATTACTTATATTGGTTATTTCCTATTGTATTTTGGTTTGATGGCGATATTATTTACAAAAAATAGTCGTTTTTCAAGTTTGAAAGAGAAGTTAGAAAAAGTAAAAGCGAAAAAAGCAGCTTTATTGAGTGTGATTTTTATTTTATTTTCTACTCTAACTTTTGCACAACAACACAATCACCAACCAAGTAAAGAAGAAATTCTGAAGTTGTTAAAGAAATACGAAGTTTCAACTGAACATGCGAATGAATTTGGAAAAATCGTAATTCAAGATGGTGGTCGTATGAAGCCTATCAATACGTTTTCATCGGAATTACTTCGTAAAGTATCTAAAAGTGATACCTATGAAGGAATGAATTCCGATCAAGCGTTTTTATCGATGACGCAATATCCTCAATATTGGTATTCGTTGCCAATTATCTATTTAAAAAGAGGAAATGACAGTATTCGTAAATTAATTGGTGTAGAAAAAGAAGCAAAATACGCACCTTTAGTAGCCTTTTTCGATGAAACTGGAAGTTATAAATTGGCTAAAGTTTTAGAAGCCGCTTACAAAGAACCGGTTCCTAATGTATTTCAAAAAGATTTTATTGAAGCAGACAAAAAAGTAAACCTTTTATATTCGGCTTTAAGCGGACAAATTTTGAAAGTGTTCCCAGTTCCTGGAGATAAATCAAATAAATGGGTTTCGTTTTTAGAAATTAACCAACCAACAGGAACCGCTTTAGATTCGATTAAAAATGTAATGCCATTTTATTTGAATGCCTTAGATAAAGCATCTCAAAGTAAAAATTACGAATTGCCAAATAGCCTTTTAAAAGGACTAACCGAATACCAAAAGAAATACGGAAAAGCCGTAATGCTTTCGGAAAGTAAAATCAATTCTGAAATTACGTATAATAAATATGATATTTTCAAGAGATTATATTATATGTATATGTTAGCTGGTGTTTTAATGCTAGCTTTCTGTATTGTTCAAATTTTCAAAAATTCCAAAACCATCCGAACGATTATCAATGTTTTTCATGGATTAATAGGATTGTTTTTCATTTTGCATTTAGCAGGTTTAATTGTAAGATGGTATATTTCAGGTCACGCGCCTTGGAGTGATGCGTATGAAAGTATGATTTATGTGGGTTGGGCAACGATGTTCTTTGGATTAGCTTTCGGGAAAGATTCGAAACTTACGGTAGCTTCAACTGCTTTTGTAACTTCGATGATTTTGATGATTGCACATTGGAACTGGATGGATCCTTCAATTGGAAACTTACAACCGGTTTTAAATTCGTATTGGTTAATGATTCACGTTGCTGTAATTGTAGCGAGTTATGGACCATTTACTTTAGCGATGGTTTTAGGTTTAGTTTCGTTATTCTTGATGATTTTCACAAACGAAAAGAACAAAGAAAGAATGAAATTAAGCATCGACGAAATTACGTATATCAATGAAATGGCATTAACTGTTGGTTTAGTAATGTTAACCATAGGAAACTTCCTTGGCGGACAATGGGCTAACGAAAGTTGGGGACGTTATTGGGGTTGGGATCCAAAAGAAACTTGGGCTTTAATCAGTATTATGGTGTATGCATTTGTAATTCACGCGCGTTTTGTACCAGCATTAAGAGGAAGATGGATTTATAACGTAATGAGCGTTTTAGCTTTCGCTTCTATTTTAATGACGTATTTTGGAGTGAATTTCCACTTGAGCGGTTTACACAGTTATGCTTCTGGTGAGAAACAAAACGTTACGTATTACTTTGTAATTTTAGCAATTGTCTTAGTAATATCGGCAATAGCTTACTTCCCGTATAAGAAATATTATAAAAAATAAGAATTTGGTCGCTAATAAGCGGCCATTTTTTTTAAGAAATGTTTATCAAAAATTGCGTTTTAAAATCCTAAATTTGAAATAAAAAAAGAGATGAAAAAATTAGTAACCTTGTTTTCAGTAGCAGCATTGCTTTTTAGTTGTCAAAATCAGGCACAAAAAAAGCAAACAGCTACCGCAACAGCAACCACAACACCAATGGCAAAAGAAACCATTTATCAGTTTAAAGTAGAAGATTTGAGTGGAGATTCATTCGATTTTTCAACACTAAAAGGAAAGAAAATCTTAGTAGTTAATACTGCTTCGGAATGTGGTTTAACACCGCAATACGAACAATTACAAGCTATTTACGAAAAATACAAAGACAAAAACTTTGTAATCGTAGGTTTTCCAGCCAATAATTTTGGAGCGCAAGAGCCAGGAAGTAATCAACAAATCGCTACTTTCTGTCAAAAAAATTATGGGGTAACATTTCCTATGATGGCTAAAATTTCGGTAAAAGGTGGCGATATGCATCCTGTGTATCAATTCCTAACACAGAAAGCTAAAAATGGATTACAGGACAGTGAAGTAGAATGGAACTTCCAAAAATACTT
>NZ_JAIWOF010000113.1 GCF_020217025.1 Flavobacterium sp.
AATCAATGAAAACGGTGAATTAGCAAAAGTAGTTTCGCCAAGAACGTTGCCTACAGATGCTGAAATCGTAAATTGGATTGAAGGAAAATAATTTAGTTTTCAGTTTCCAGTCGCAGTTTTCAGTGTAAGGTTTTACAATTGTTACTGCGACTATGAACTGCGACTAATTTTAAAGCATCTTTTGCACAAAAACGGAATGCAACCATCGGTTAAATTTAAAGCCTGTTTCTTTAAGAAATCCAACTTCTTCGAAACCGAACTTTTTATGAAAATCAATACTGTTGGTGTTTTCAGAATCGATAACGCCAATCATCGTGTGAAGGTTTTGTTGTTTGGCTCTTTCGATTAATTCGGTCAGTAATAATTTACCAATGCCTTTACCAATGCAATTCTTATTCGCATAAACGGAATGTTCTACTGTGAATTTATACGCTTCTCTGAAACGAAATTCACTATAATAACCGAAGCCTACGACTTCATTATTCATTTCGGCAACAATAACAGGAAAACCTTTCTGAAGTTTTTCTTCAAAAATAGCTTCTTGTGTAGTTAAAGTTCGAACGTTGTAATCGTACAAAGCAGTCGAATTCAAAATAGCATCGTTAATGATGTCTAAAATGGCTGGGCAATCTGTTATTTGATAGTCTCTAATTTTTATCTCCATTTGCAAAGAAATTACGTAGTAAAAGTACTAAAAACCTTTTCAACTTCGTAACTTTGTAGTTCAGTTATTTTTTAAAAATGATGTATCCAAAAATTCCTTTAGCGCAAAGCATTATCGAAATTTGCCAACAAAAAGGAGTCCAACATATCGTAATTTCACCAGGTTCGCGCAATGCTCCATTGACTATTGGATTTACAAATAATCCATATTTCAAATGTTACAGTATTGCTGACGAACGTTGTGCTGCATTTTTTGCTTTGGGAATTGCCCAACAAATTCAAAAACCCGTTGTTGTGGTTTGTACTTCGGGTTCGGCTCTACTGAATTATTATCCTGCAATAGCTGAGGCTTTTTACAGCCAAATTCCGTTGATAGTTATTTCAGCCGATAGACCACAAAATAAAATTGATATTGGTGACGGACAAACCATTCGTCAGGAAAATGTTTTTGCGAATCACAGTTTGTATAATGCAAATTTGCAAGAAAATGTATCAACTGAAAACGACAATCACATTCAAATGGCTTTGCATGTTGCGATTACCCAAAGAGGGCCAGTTCATATCAATGCACCTTTTGAAGAACCTTTGTATGAAACGGTTTCCGAATTACAAGTGCATCCTGAAATTGTTGATTTTAATAAAGAAGAAAAGCATTTTTCACTAGGAAATTCAACGGTTGAAACTTGGAACAAAGCGACTAAGAAATTGGTTTTAGTAGGGGAGTTGTTTCCAAATTCAGTAGAGCAAAAATATTTGGATATTTTAGCGAATGACCCAAGTGTTGTAGTTTTAACCGAAAAAACATCGAATTTACATCATCCAACTTTCATCGACCAAATTGATACGTTGATTACACCTTTCACGGATGAAGATTTCAAAGCGTTTCAACCTGAAATTTTGTTGACTTTTGGTGGAATGGTGGTTTCGAAACGTATTAAAGCGTTTTTGCGAAAATACAAACCATCGCATCATTGGCATGTAGACGATTTACGTGCGTATGATACGTTTGGAGCACTTACGAATCATTTTGAAACTAAAATCAATACCTTTTTGAGTCAGTTATTGAATGAAAATACGATTGAGAGTTCATATAAATCTAGCATTTCCAACATTTGGAAAGATAGGGTAGTAAAACACCAAGAATACACATCAAAAATTCCGTTTTCGGATTTTAAAGTGTTTGATTTTATTTGCCATAATCTGCCAAAGAACTACCAATTGCAAGTTAGCAATAGTTCGGCGATACGCTATTTACAATTGTTTGATTTAGATAAAAGCGTGCAAGTTTTTTGTAATCGCGGGACAAGTGGAATTGATGGAAGCACTTCTACGGCAATAGGAGCAGCCTCAGCGTCTTATTTACCAACGATGTTGATTACAGGCGATATTAGCTTTTTATACGACAGTAACGCTTTGTGGAACAATTACATTCCAAAAAACTTCAAGATTATTTTATTAAACAATAGTGGTGGCGGTATTTTTAGAATTTTACCAGGACATCAAGAAACGGAAACATTTAACACGTATTTTGAAACTTCTCATCAGTTAAACGCCTCACATTTAGCTAAAATGTATAGACTAGATTATTTTGAAGCGAATAATGAAGCTACTTTACAACAACAATATGCTAAATTCTTAAGCCAAAACGAAAAACCAAGTATTTTAGAAGTGTTCACTCCAGAAAAAGAAAATAATGGAATTTTGTTAGAGTTTTTTAAAAGGTTGAAGTAATTTTCGTTTATATTTTTCCTTTATATTTTGAATCAAAATCAATCATCCATTCGATGCCGTATTTGTCTAAAAAAAGCACTTAAATATTAATGATAATCACTATTAATAATTGGATATTTTAATTAAGTATAGCCAAAAATGATTTCATTTTATATACTATAACAGCTAATAGTGCAAAATTGATTTCCGTATCAAAAGTAAATTATGAAGTATAAGTTATATCTGAATATAAATTTTGAGTGCCAACTAAATAATTAACTTAAATGATAAAACCTATAAAATATTTATTTTAAAGAGTTTTTTGTGGAGTAGAGTAGAGACAAAATGAATTTTTTAAAGAAAATTTGAGAAAGTTGCTTTTGGAATTTTTAAATAGAAACTTATGCTGGTTATGAATCATTTTCTTTGTTGTTTATTTTATCTAAGTCACATTAGTTAAATATAATTTATATTAGCATTACATTCTTCTCTTCTTTTTAATAACTAATATTATTAAGTTAATTTCTTTAAAAATAAATTAATCTAGAATTTTAGAACTCATTTTCATTTTTTTCTTTAAACTTAATTTTATTTTCATTTTTTTAACTTTTTTTCGAAACATGATTTTTATCATATTAAAGGATGTTTTTGTCCTTTAATTTTGACCTATAAAATGATAGTAACGAAACTATTATTGAAACCAATATTTAAAACTAATTTTTTCTACCATGAGTAATTTTATTAAAAGAGTTCTTGTATTGTGTGTGGCTTGTGCAGCAAGTATTGCATGTAAACAGAACGGTGACTCAACAACCAACTATGCTGATATCTCTGTTGGTGATGAAATGATTGCAGAATTAACAGCGCCTCCATTTGTACCAAAACCTGTTGGAGATCGTCCTGCTAAAAAATTAATTGTAAACATGGAAATTAAAGAAATCGAAGGAGAAATGGCCGACGGTGTTAAATATGTTTACTGGACTTTTGGTGGTAGTGTACCAGGAAGTTTTATTAGAACTAGAGTAGGTGATGAAGTAGAATTTACTTTGAAAAATCACCCAGACAACAAATTGCCTCACAACATCGATTTACATGCCGTTACAGGTCCAGGTGGTGGAGCTGCTTCTTCTTTAGTAGCACCGGGACATGAAAAAACTTTTAATTTTAAATGTATCAATCCAGGATTATATGTGTACCACTGTGCTACAGCTCCTGTAGGGATGCACATTGCAAACGGAATGTACGGATTAATTTTGGTAGAGCCAGAAGGTGGTTTACCTCCAGTTGATAAAGAATACTACGTAATGCAAGGTGATTTTTATACCAAAGGAAAAAATGGAGAACCAGGAATGCAACCTTTCGACATGACAAAAGCCGTTGATGAACATCCTGATTATGTAGTTTTTAATGGGAAAGTTGGTGCTTTAACTGGTGACAAAGCGTTAACCGCTAAAGTGGGTGAAACCGTTAGAATTTACATGGGTAACGGTGGACCAAATTTAGTCTCTTCGTTCCACGTTATTGGAGAGATTTTCGACAGAGTTCATATTGAAGGTGGCGATGCAATCAATAAAAATGTTCAAACAACATTAATTCCTGCTGGTGGTTCTGCTATCGTAGAATTTAAAGTAGATGTTCCAGGAACTTTCATTTTAGTGGATCACTCCATCTTCAGAGCGTTCAACAAAGGAGCATTAGGAATGTTAAAAGTAGAAGGTGCTGAAAATGCTAAAATTTACTCAGGTACAACACAAGAAGGTATTTATCACCCAGAAGGAGGAACTATTCAAACGATGCCAAAATCAGGTAATGGAAAAGAAGTAGTGGTAAACAAAACATTAGACCAACAAATTGCCGATGGTAAAAATATTTATGGAAGAACTTGTTTCGCTTGTCACCAATCAGAAGGTCAAGGTATTCCTGGTGCTTTCCCTCCATTAGTAAAATCTGATTTCTTAAATGCAGATCCAAACAGAGCAATCAATGCAGTACTTCATGGATTAAGTGGCGAAATTACAGTAAATGGTAAAAAATTCAATTCAGTAATGACTAGTCAAAACCTTACCGATCAAGAGATTTCAGATGTTTTAACATATGTGAATAACAGTTGGGGTAATAACAAAACCAAAGTAACTCCTGAAATGGTTAAAACACAAAGAGCAAAACCAGCTCCAAAATCAAAAGATATGCACGAATAATAATCAAATAAATAGAATAAATACAAAATGAAAAAAATAGTATTGAGTGCCATCGCACTTATCGTAACCGGAACTTTAATCAGTTTTAAATTACCAACAACTAAAACATCTGAAGTAGTGACATTTCAGGATGTAAATAAAGGAAAAGCAATTTTTAGTAAAACATGTATCGCATGCCATCAGGCAAACGGACAAGGAATTCCAAATGCGTTTCCTCCTTTAGCAAAATCTGATTACCTAAATAAAGATGTTAACAGAGCCATTAAAGTGGTATTAAACGGATTAAGCGGACCTATTACTGTAAATGGCAAAAAATTCAATAGTGCGATGACTAGTCAAGGATTAAGCGACCAACAAGTAGCGGATGTACTGACTTATGTTTACAGCAGTTGGGGAAATAACAATACCAAAGTTACTCCAGCTATGGTAAAAGCACAAAGAGGTAAAAAATAAGTATAAACAATAAACAAACTGAAGAATGGAAGCTCAATTTATGAAACGATTTCACTACTGCCTAATTTTATTATCTTGGGTTTCCATTTCTTTTTCTCAGGTGCCCGAAGATATGGTAACCATTGGAGCAGGGAGTTACGTTCCGTTATATGGAACAACAGATAAGAAACCAGTGAACATCAAATCCTTTTTGTTAGATGTATATCCGGTAACGAATCAACAATATTTAGAATTTTTGAAAAAAAATCCGGCTTACCGAAAATCAAAAATCAAACGTCTTTTTGCCAATACAACTTATTTATCAGAATGGAGTGGCGATTTAAGTTTCGGACAATTAAATGCAAATGCGCCTGTAACTAACGTTTCTTGGTTTTCAGCTAAAGAATACTGCGAATGTCAAGGTAAAAGATTAGCCACTTTAGACGAATGGGAATATGTAGCCATGGCAGATGAAAAACGAAAAGACGCTCGTTCAAAAGAAGAATTCAATAAATACATCTTGAGTTGGTACGAAAAAAACAAAACCTATAACAATTCCGTAGGGAAAACATTCAAAAATTACTGGGGTGTTTACGATATGCACGGATTGGTTTGGGAATGGACTTTTGATTTCAATAGCATTTTTTTATCAGGAGAATCCAGAAAAGATAAAGATACCGATAAAGATTTGTTCTGCGGAAGTGGTTCTGTCAATGCCTCCGATTTAATGAATTATGCCGCTTTTATGCGTTACGCTTTCAGAGGCAGTATAAAAGCAAATTATACAACAAAAAATTTAGGTTTCCGATGTGCCAAAAACATCGCTAATTGAGTTTTCAATTAAAAAAAATAGTCATGAAAAAGATAATTTTATTCGTAATTGCTTCCCTTTTATTAATCGGATGTAATGCAAAAGAGGAAAAACAAGACATAAAAGATAAACCAATAACCGATTTATCAATTTACAACTTGCCTGAAAAATGGACCAATCAAGACGGAAAAGATATTGAACTAAAAGAATTAAGAGGAAAAGTTCTTGTTATGGTGATGATTTATACTTCTTGTAAATCAGCTTGTCCAAGATTAGTTGCCGATATGCGAAATATTGAAGCTAAAATACCAGAAGAATACAAAGACAAAGTCCAATTGGTTTTAGTAAGTATTGATCCAACGGTGGATACTCCAAAACGTTTAAAAGATTTCTCTATCGAAAATAAAATGACAGGAAATCAATGGGTTTTCTTGCGTTCAAATGAAGAAAACACCAGAGAATTCGCAGCAGTTCTAGCCGTAAATTATAAAAAAATATCTCCGATAGATTTCTCACATTCCAATATTATCAGTGTATTTAATGCAGAAGGCGAATTGGCATTCCAACAAGAAGGCTTAGGAGTTAGTTACGATAAAACGGTTTCAAAAATCAAAGAAGAAGCGGCTAAAATAGAGTAGTGGCTTCCCAATATAAATCCAATACAACATGAAACTTCAAAATAAAATGTTAGTTGCAGTTGCTTTTGCAATTTCAACCGTAGGTTCTTTTGCTCAAGAGTTAGAAGTCAACTTACAAATTCGACCTCGATTTGAATACCGAAATGGTTTCAAAGAATTAATGAAAGACGATTTTTATCCTACTTCATTTGTTTCCCAACGCTCAAGAATGAATTTCTTCTACAAGCAAGAAAAATTTAAAGCCAATGTATCGTTTCAAAATGTCAGAGTTTGGGGCGATGTAGCAACGACTTCTCCTTCCGATAAAAACGGAGTAGCTTTATTCGAATCTTGGATTTCGTATGATTTCAATACGAATTGGACAGCAAAATTCGGGCGACAAGTGCTTTCTTATGATAATCAAAGAATTATGGGTGGAATCGATTGGCTACAACAAGGTCAAAGTCACGATGCCGTTTTGGTTACCAATAAGAAAAATGGCTACCAATTGGATTTTGGTGCAGCGTTAAATAATAACAACGAAGCCTTGTACGAATCGGCTTATGTGACGAACTATAAAAACATGCAATTCATTTGGTTCAACCAAAAATTTTCAAAATTTAGTTTGAGCTTTTTAGCATTGAATAATGGTTATCAATATGAAAATTTGGTAGAAAATAAATTTCAAGTTGCCTATTTGCAAACTCTCGGAACTTATGGAAAATGGGATGTTTCAAAATTTTATGGTGATTTCGGTTTGTACGCTCAAACAGGTGAAGCTGCTGTAACTAATGATAAAGTTGCTGTTGGTGCGTATTATGCGGGATTTAATTTGGGATATAAATTCACCAATCCTTTCAAAGCCGAATTAGGTTTCGAATATTTATCTGGAAAAGATCAAAATGATACCGATACTAAAGTAAAATCGTTCACACCTTTATTTGGAACCAATCACGGATTTAATGGTTTAATGGATTATTTCTATGTCGGAAATCATAAAAATTCGGTTGGATTACAAGATTTTTATACCAAATTCATTTACGACAAGAACAATTGGCAAGTAACGTTAGCGCCTCACTTATTTTATAGCGCTGCATCGGTTTACAACATGACTACTTTAGAAGAGCAAGATAGTTATTTAGGTACAGAAATCGATTTAACAGCAACTTACAAAATCGACAAAAACTTTGTAATATCGGGTGGTGTTTCCAAAATGTTTGCCAGCGACACTATGGAAATTTTAAAAGGAGGAAACAATTCAAATGGAAACAATTGGGCATGGGTAATGGTTTCATTTAATCCGCAATTATTTACCTACAAAAAATAGATTAATTATAAATAGGGTTATTTTTAATTAAAAAAGGACTGCTAATTATTTTAGCAGTCCTTTTACTTTAAAAAGAATCGTCCTGTTTACCAAAACGACTCCTTTTAAAGAACCTAATTAACTAATAAAACTTATCTTGTAAAACAATGGCACTTGGAAACAAAATATTATTTTCTAAATGAATGTGCGCATGTAAATCCGCTTCAAATTCTTGTAACATTTTATAAGTTACTTTGTACGTGTTACAAGCATCTGCTGGTGGAGTGTAGTTGTTTGATAATTCTACAATTTTTTCAAATCGTTCACCTTCATTTTCATGTTCTTCCATCATCATGGCAATAGGATTGGCTACAGAACCAAATCCAGGATTGTTGATGGGTGTATTATTTCGATTAGCTTCTACCATTTTTTTGATAAACGGAAACAGAATTAACTCTTCTTTTTTCATGTGTTGCGTTAATTCATCCGCACTTCTTTTGAATAATTTTTTAATTTCAAAAAGTTCTGGATGGTGAGCACCATGTACTTGTTCCAACTTAAGTAAAAACGATAGCAATTGCGGAATTTTTTCTTCCACATATCGATGGTGTTTTTTCTCAATATAATCAATTAACAAATCCAATTCCCAAGATTTAAAATCGATTCCTTGATTGTTGTTGTTTGCCGTAACACGTTCTAATTCGTCTAAAAGCGCATATTTATCAATGCCTTTTTTTGCACATACTTCATCGATTGTTCGGTTTCCTTTACAACAAAAATCGATACCTAGTTGACTGAAAACACCTGCAGTTCTATAATCATCTGCTACTATGTTTCCCACTGTTTTGTTTGAATCTATTACCATAATAATGTATTGTTTAAATAAAAGACAAATTTATCCTTAATTTAATTTTCATAGTATGATTTGAATCATAACGAATGTTTTTTTTTGGCAGTTATTTTGTACTTAATTAAAGGATAAAAATATCCTTTATAATTTCTAACTAATATCTAAAATATGTTATCAAAATCACAAGCACGAGCATTTTTTTTAGGAGGAACCGTAGTAACCTTTTTAGTCTTTATCGGCTTAACCATTTACTCGTTCATGCCTAAAAATGATCAAACTTATCATGATAAGATTGATGCAAAAGTTATTCGAGGAAAGGAAATCTGGGAATCGAATAATTGTATGGGTTGTCATACCATACTTGGGGAAGGAGGCTACTACGCACCTGAACTTACCAAAGTAATCGAAAGAAGAGGAGAAGGCTATGTAAAAGCCGTTTTACAATCGCCAATTCCTTGGGGACCAAAAGGCAGAAAAATGGTAAAATACGAAATGAACGATGCCGATGCCGAAGCTGTAATTGCCTATTTCAAATGGATAGGAAACATTGATTTGAATGGGTTTGAACGCGTGGTTTCACCTTTAGCTAAAGAAGAATAATCCAAAATTTAGAAGATATGAAATATAAATCACAAAAAGTAGCGTATTGGTTCTTTGGATTATGCATGTTATTATTTGCATTACAAATTATCTATGGTTTTATTATGGGCTTTGCCCGAATTGGAATGGATGGTCTTCACGATTTTATTCCGTTCAATACAGCAAGAGCTGTTCACACGAATTTATTAGTAGTTTGGTTATTAACTGGTTTCATGGGAGCCGCTTATTATATCATTCCTGAAGAAGCACAACGAGAATTAGTCAATGTCAAATTGGCTTATGTGCAGTTGATTTCATTAGCTGTTGTTGGCGTTTTAGCAATCGTTGGCTATCACTTTAATATTTGGGAAGGTCGAAAATTTCTTGAAATTCCAAGAGAATTAGATGTTTTAGTAGTAATCAATGTCTTATTGTTCTTAGGATTAATCCTTACCACTTTATTCAAAGCAGAAAGACGAACTACAACTTCATTAGTTTTAACAATGGGATTGGTTTTTGCTGCCTTATTATATTTACCAGGTATGATTTGGTTCGATAGCCAAGTAACGGATTCATTCTTCCGTTGGTGGGTAGTACATTTATGGGTTGAAGGTGTATGGGAACTAATCATGGGCGGTATTTTATCGTACTTGTTAATCAAGCTTACAGGTGTTGACCGAGAAGTTATTGAGAAATGGTTATACGTAATCGTTGGTTTGACATTCCTTTCAGGTTTATTAGGAACAGGTCACCATTACTACTACATCGGAGTAAATAAAATTTGGTTAATTGTAGGTGGAATTTTCTCAGCATTAGAACCATTAGCATTCTTAG
>NZ_JAIWOF010000114.1 GCF_020217025.1 Flavobacterium sp.
CAATGGCATTATTCGCAGTGTACATGTACCGAAAAGGAGAAAAATCACATCCAAATAAAATTGCGTTATTCTGGACAATTGGAGCTTCTATTGTATCTTTCATTGGAGCTGGATTGTTAGGATTTGCGCATACTTTACCACAAACCAACATTTATACACACGGAACTTTAGTAACAGCAATGCACGGTCACTACGCATTTTGGGGCGCATATGCGATGATTGTTTTAGCAATTATTAGTTATGCAATGCCTAATATGACAGGAAGAAAATTATACGATAGCACAAGAGGTCACATGGCATTTTGGTTGTCTAATATCGGAATGTTAGGAATGACTGTTGCTTTTGGTGTAGCGGGTGTTGCTCAAGTGTACATGGAACGTAAAATGAAAATGGATTTCATGGATGTTCAAAACGAAATCAGTATTCACTTTGTCGTATTGTTGCTTTGTGCCACATTATTTACAACCGGAATTACCTTATATATTCTAGAGTTTATCAAATACGGTAAACCAACAGATGAAGCTCTTGTAAAAGAATAGTTATTAATTATTTAGGTTAGAATTATACAATTAATAACCAGCCGAGACCAATTGCCCAGAGTTGTCGCTGCCCGCTTTTGGTTTCGGTTTTTTCAAAAATAAATTGCCATGATAGTAGCAGAAAAAACCATATTTTATAAAGCAGTAGGTTCTGAAATTGAAATTTTCAATCAAATTAATCAATTGCGATTGCCTTTATTATTGAAAGGTCCAACCGGCTCTGGAAAGTCCCGTTTTATTGAATATATGGCGAATGAAGTTAACAAAACATTAGTCACCGTAAGTTGTCACGAAGAAACTTCAGCAACCGATTTAATTGGACGTTTTATTATCAAAGGAGCCGAAACCATTTGGATTGACGGACCATTATCCATAGCCGTAAAAAACGGATATATTTTATATTTAGATGAGGTTGCCGAAGCGCGTCCAGATGTCATCGTAGCCATTCACTCCTTAACAGATCACAGAAGAGAACTTTTCATTGATAAATTAGGAGAAACCATCAAAGCACATCCTGATTTTCTTTTAGTAGCTTCGTTTAATCCAGGGTATCAAAAAGGATTCAAAGAATTGAAACCTTCCACTCGTCAACGATTTGTAGCACTTTCATTCGATTATCCAAATCCAAAAATTGAAGCCGAAATTTTAATTAATGAAACCGGAATTCAAGCCGATATCGCTCAAAAGTTAGTCGCAATCGGAACAAAAATTAGAAATCTTACCGAATTAGGGCTAACCGAAACCGTTTCCACTCGATTATTAGTGGACGCCGCAAAACTTATCAATAACGGATTACCAAAACGATTAGCTGTTCACGTTGCCGTTGTTGAACCTTTAACAGACGAGCAAGAAACCATTCAAGCTTTAAACGATTTGTGCGATTTAATGATTTAAAGATTGGAGTTATGGGCTTAGAATTAGACGAAATTATCTATAAAAAAGTACTCAAGTACTTTAAAAATAAACGACTCAATGATGCCGAAATTCTGAGCCGTCAAATCAACTTATCTGATATTAAACCACGATTGACTCTTTTTGCGAGAGCAATTTGTGGTGCGCCAATCGAAATTTTTCCAGCCGAACGCGAAGGCGGTTACAAAAACAAAAACTTCTTTCTTCCAATAAATTGTTCGCTTTTCCCAACAAAAGAAGAAAATCTGAAGTTCTATTTTTTCAGAACAGTGTATTTGAGTATTCAAAAACAACTGAATTTCAATTGGGATAACCAAGATAATTCACCAGAACTTTCTTTGGAAAAAGCTTTTGAAACTGCGCCATTAGTCATTGGGAAAATGTTTGAAAATTATCCATCCATGCAAGAGTTTTATTATGATGCGGTGCCAAAATTACCCGTTAATAAAAAAGACCAAACCATTGATTACTCTTGGTTGTACGGAAAATGGATGAAAAACACACCCCAAATTGATGCCGAAAATGTATTGCAAAATTTCGATGACAATACTAAGAAAATAAAAAACAATGTCGTAGCCGAAACCACCCTTCATGCGAAAGCCGTTGAAGAAATCGAATCGCTTACGATTGACAAAAAGCAACAAGAAGATTATGTGTTAATGCACAGTTTCGAGAAAATAGAAACGGCAGAAGAATTCAACGGAAATTGGCGTGATTTTGATGGAAAAGACGATTTAAAAGACCATCAAGAAGCCTTGGAAGAAATGAACATGCGATTCACCGTTCGTGTGGATGACATGGTACATTCTGTATATCAAGCGGATTTTGTTGAGAATACTTCCATTGCCGAAAGTGCTGAGGTAGATGAAAAAGGCTTTCATTTAAAATACGACGAGTGGGATTTCAAAAAACGAAATTACTTGGCTGATTTCTGTAAAGTATATCCAAAAACCCAACTCAAAACTCACGCGACTTATTATAAAAATACGATGGCGAAGTACAAAACCACTTTAAATGGTTTACGAAAAATGCTTACCAGCGTAAATAATAAAATGCAACAACAACGAAGACAATTACAAGGTGACGCTTTCGATTTAGACGCGTTAACCGATTTATATACCGACATTCATTCTGGAAAATCGCCTGACGAACGCATTTATTTATCGCAAAGAAAGAAAAACAAAGACCTAGCCATTTTAGTTTTGTTAGACATTAGTCTTTCAAGCGATGGTTATGCCGCAGGAAATCGTGTGATTGATGTAGAAAAAGAAGTTTCTATTTTATTTGGCGAAATTCTGCATGAGTTCGACATCGATTTTGCGATTGACGGATTTTATTCCAAAACTAGAAATTTCACGACTTATCTGACTTTGAAAGATTTCAACGAAAGTTGGAACAAAGCCAAACATAAAATCGGAGCTGTTGAGCCTAATGGTTATACTCGAATTGGTCCCGCATTACGTCACGCTGGCGCACGAATGGATCAATTGGATGCCAAAAACAAATGGATTATCGTGCTTTCCGATGGAAAACCAAACGATTACGATAAATACGAAGGACAACACGGCATTCAAGACATCAAACAAGCATTGCGAGAATTGAATGAACGAAAAATCAATTCGTATGCTTTAGCTATCGAAGCTCAAGCCAAATATTATTTACCGCAAATGTTCGGTCAAAATCATTATCAAATATTAACCTCTCCCGAAGCTTTACTAAAATCATTGGTAAAACTTTATGAGAAAATCAAACATCAATAAAATGGCAACATCAGAAACACATACAAACGTGATTGAAGGACATCCCATTCATACTTATTTCGTAGAAACCGATTTGATTCATCAATTATTGGAAGAATTAAACACCATTAATCCAAAAGAAGAATTTCAAAAATTTTACAATGTTTTCAATCATTTAGCAACCGTTGAACGACGCTTTGAGCGAAAAGAAAATCAATTATTTCCGTTTTTAGAACAAAAAGGTTGGACGGGACCTTCTCGAAATATGTGGTCGTTTCACGATACGATTAGAGAAATGTTTCGCATTGTTAGAAAAAATTTGGATGACCAAGATTTCACTTCTGCCAAGCACAATACGAATTTAATTTCTCAAAATTTATATCGCTTATTAGAAGTAGAAAAAAACGTTTTGTTTCCAAATGCTTTAGAAATGCTATCCGATGAAGATTGGATTAAAATGCGAAAAGGAGAAGACGAAATAGGTTGGATGTTATCAGAAGCGCCACCAAAATTCTCAAATGAATCCGAATACATTCATCCTTCTCAAGATACAGAACGCAGAACCGATGTAGTTTTTAACGAAAATGCAGCGCATTACGATGAAGGCTTCATGACAGTTGAACAGGTAAATCTACTTTTCAAAACGTTACCTATCGATTTAACTTATGTAGATGAAAACGATAAGGTAATTTTCTACAATCGAGGTGAAGAACGCGTTTTTCCAAGAAGTGCTGGAATTATTGGTAGAGAAGTTCGTTTTTGTCATCCACCCAAAAGTGTGGATACCGTTTTACAAATTTTAGAAGCATTTAGAAAAGGCGAACAAAACGAAGCTTCTTTCTGGATTAACTACAAAGAACGTCTGATTTACATTCGCTATTTTGCAGTTAGAGATACTCAAAAAAGATATAAAGGCGTAATCGAAATGTCACAAGATATTACAGATATCAAACAAATTAACGGCGAAAAACGATTGTTAGAATGGAATAATTAATAGAAAGAGTTATGAGAATTATAGGTACGATTTTATTCAGCATTTTTATCATCTTTATTTTTTCGTGTGAAACTGTCGAGCATCATCATGTTCCAAAAACGGCAAATGAAGCTTTGAGAGAATTGATGGAAGGAAACCAGCGTTATGTTAATAATGTACCGATGCATCATGATTTTATTGATGAAGCGCATCATTCCGAAAAAGACCAACATCCGCATACTTTTGTGTTGTCTTGTATCGATTCTCGTGTGCCACCTGAAATTGTTTTTGATCAAGGAATTGGAAATTTATTTGTTGCTCGTGTAGCCGGAAATATCGAAGATCCAAACATTTTAGGAAGTATGGAATATGCCGTTCAAGTGAAAGGAACTAAATTATTGGTGGTTTTAGGACATTCCAATTGTGGTGCAGTTCAAGGTGCAATTGATAATGTAAATTTAGGACATTTGACACAATTAACCAATCAAATCAAAGTGGCATTTAGTCATCACAGAACGTATCCATTACCCGAACATTTATCAAATGAAACAGGTCGATTGAACGTGATTTCCACCATAGAACACATTCTCTCTTCGAGCAAAATTATTAGAGATTTGGTCCATCAAAAGAAAATAAAAATAGTAGGAACATTTTATGATTTACACACAGGTAAAGTCGAATTATTACAATCATGAACCATACAAAATCAATATACTATCCGCCTGGAGGCATTTTAATTTGGATAATCATTTATTTAGAACTCATCACTTTCGGAATGGCGATTTTAGCATTAGCCTATTACGGTTCGGAAGAGCGTGAATTATTTCACAGCAGTAGTTTAAAATTGAATAAAACAATTGGAACAATAAACACGATTCTGTTATTAACCAGCGGATTTTTTGTAGCCAAAGGAATCCATTTTTTTAAAGCTGCTAACATCAAAAAGACGTTGTTTTATTTCAATGGTGCAATGCTTGGAGGTCTTGGATTTTTAGTTTTAAAATCATTCGAATATTATGAAAAATTACAAGCCGGATTGCACATGGATTACAATTCGTTTTTTAGATTTTATTGGTTATTAACAGGTTTTCATTTTATACATGTTTTGGTGGGATTGGTAATTTTATTTGTCATTACATTTTCCATCAAGAAAAAACAAACCGAAGCATCCTTTGAAGACATCGAAGCCAGCGCTAGTTTTTGGCACATGTGCGATTTAATTTGGTTGCTTTTATTTCCGGTACTTTATTTACTTTTTTAAATGTAAGATTATGAAAGACACGATTTCTTCTACGTTCATTTTGTTGTTGGCACTGACTGTAATTGCTGCTTTTGTAGCATTAAATGTAAGTGCAGAAATTATGGCAACAACGGTTGTTACTTTAGCTTTAATTAAGTTTTGGTTAGTAGCTTTTCAGTTTATGGAATTAAAAAAGGCACATGCTTTTTGGAAATATTTGATTTTAGGTTTTGGTGGTTTAATGGGAATTATTTTAGTGATTTTACTCTAATTTTTTCCAATTTTAAAAGCATGATAATAATCATATATTAATCTGAAGGATTGTATTTTATTTGTCACTATTTATTTTTTTAAGAGATAAATGAAATGCAAAAATTAACCAAGAAAACAATATGACTTTACAAAAAAACGTACACACTTTTCACATTCCTGTTATGGGATTGGCGTTCACTATTGATAGTCCAGTGCGAGTGGCACAATACGGAATTGATTCTGTAATCTCTATCATGGATGACGATTTGATTGAAAAAATGACCGCTTTTTATGCCGAAAAATTCAAACAACCGTATGAAGAAATTTCGCAAAAAGTAGAAGATTTTAGAGCCAAAAGAATTACCAATTATTTGAATTTACTCGATACAGTTGTCACTCAAAAGTTCGAAAGTTTCAAATCGGAATTGATTGAAAAAAGAACACAATTAGAAGATTTTATCGCCATTTTGCCAACAACTTCCGAATTAAAAATCAAATTAGAGCATTTAATCGATTCAGGAAAAAACAATATGATGGAATTGAAAACCATCTTGGATCATCATTTTGCACCAGGTAGTATCGATGTCAATATCATGACAAAAATTGATAAAGATAATTTTAGTGATGATGAACAATTGCCTGTAATTTATAATGATGCCCATGCCGCTTTAAGAGGTTTTGTAAATAGTACCACAAATTCATCGGTAGTTTTTTCTGCTGGAATGAATCCAAGATTGTACAGTTACATGGAAACTTTCGATGCTTTTTATCCCAATGCAAACGGACAATTTCAGAAGAAAATCATTTTGAAAGTGAGTGATTTTCGCTCGGCGATGATTCAAGGAAATTTTCTAGCTAAAAAAGGACTTTGGGTTTCTGAATATCGAATCGAATCAGGTTTAAACTGCGGCGGACACGCATTTGCTACTGACGGATTTTTATTAGGTCCAATTTTGGAAGAATTCAAAAACAAGAAAGAAGAATTGATTCAATCGGCTTATTCGCTATTTACTAATGCTTTAGCTTCAAAAAATAAGGAAGTTCCAAACGAACCTCCTGTTCTAAAAATCACAGTTCAAGGTGGAGTAGGAACAGCGGAGGAACATCAGTTTTTATTAGACCATTATCGAGTAGATGCTGTGGGTTGGGGTTCTCCGTTTCTTTTAGTTCCAGAAGCTACTTCGGTTGATGCTGAAACTAGAAAATTATTGGCTGATGCGAAAGAGAAAGATTTGTACTTAAGTAATATTTCACCGCTTGGAGTTCCGTTCAACACAATTAAAGGAATGACGAATGATTTCTTTAAAAGCCAACGTATTGCTTCAGGAAAAGCAGGAAGTTCTTGCCCAAAGAAATATTTAGCTTTAAGTAAAGAATACAAAAAAGAAGGTACTTGTACCGCATCTAAAAAGCATCAAGACAAGAAATTAGAAGAATTAGAAGCAAAACGTGATAGCATTTCGTTTGAAGCTTACACGAAAGAATACAATTCAATTACAGAAAAATCATGTTTGTGTGTGGGATTAGCAAATGCAAGTCATATCGAATTAGGAATTCCAATCAAAGGTCAAGCGCAAGGTGTTGTGGTTTGTCCTGGTCCAAATATGGCTTACTTTTCTAGAGAATTTTCATTGAAAGAGATGATTCAACATATTTACGGCAAAAAAGAAATCGAAAATCATACCGATAGACCTAATATGTTTGTGAAAGAATTAGGTTTGTATGTTTCGTATTTGACTAACCAAATAAATGAAGTTTTAGAAATTACTCCCCAACAAATTAAAAAATGGGAAACATTTAAAGCGAATCTTTTAAACGGAATTGACTATTATAAATCGATTTTCCAAGAAAAGAATTCAAAAATTCAAAACGATATTTTACAATTGGAATTACAATTGAATAAATTAGAATTCAATACGATTCCAGTTTAAAAGATAATTACTTAATAATGAGGGTTATTTAATTTTTATAAGTAGGTTTTTGTAAAAGGCTGTTTTCATTTTTTGGAAACAGCCTTTTTTGTTCAACAATTGTTAATAATAAAGATAAAAATATCCTTTTTTATGATTGTAATCATACTTTTAAAGCGCTCAATTTCAGAAATTTGTAGTAATAATTTTAATATTAAAATATCATGAACAAATCAATTTTACTTGTTTTATCTCTTGCTTTAGCTATAGCATGTGGTAAAAAAGAGGCATCTGCTGAAGATAATTATCAGCCAGGTGGAGGTGAAGCAACAACAGAAGCTGCTGATCCAGCATCGTATGATCCAAAACGTGGTGAAGGAAAATTTGACACAGTTGAATTGGGAGCTACTTTAGACCAAGCTTTAGCAAAAAAAGGAGAAGAAGTAGCGGGTGTAAAATGTGCATCATGTCACAAAACAACAGATGAAAAATTAGTTGGACCAGGTTGGAAAGGGGTTACAGAAAGAAGAAAACCGGAATGGATTATGAATTTTATAACTAATCCTGATCCAATGATTGACAAAGATCCAGAAGTGCAAGCGCAATTGGAAATTTGTTTGGTTCGTATGCCTAACCAAGGTGTTTCAGATGACGAAGCTAGAGGAATTCTTGAGTATATGCGTAAAAATGACGGTGTGAAATAAACATAAAAGGGTATTGTGTTAAGTGAAAGTAATACGATACCTTAATTTAACTACATATATCATGAAAAATAAATTTGTACAGGCAGTTTTAGTAATTGCCCTAGGAAGTGCTTTGGTGACTTCCTGTAAACCAAAAAGCTCAGGAGATGCTGTAAGTGGCGATGCTGCTGAGAAGGCGTATGTTGCACCAGGAAAATACGATGAGTTTTACAATTTCGTTTCAGGTGGTTTTAGTGGACAATTAAGTGTTTACGGATTACCAAGCGGACGTTTATTCCGAGTTATTCCTGTATTTTCGGTTGACCCAGAAAAGGGTTGGGGATACAGCGAAGAAACAAAACCAATGTTAAATACCTCTCACGGATTTGTGCCTTGGGACGATTTACACCACACCGAAATGTCTCAAACTAACGGTGAAGTCGATGGTCGTTGGGTTTTTGGGAATGCTAACAATACGCCACGTATTGCTAGAATTGATTTAAAAACATTTAAAACGGCTGAAATTATCGAGCTTCCAAACAGTGGAGGTAATCACTCTTCTCCATTCATTACTGAAAATACAGAATATGTGGTAGCGGGTACTCGTTTTAGTGTTCCTGCCGATTATTCTAATGGAGATGTTCCAATCAATACTTATAAAGAGAATTACAAAGGACATATCAGTTTTGTAAGTGTTGATAAAAAATCGGGAGAAATGGATTTGGCTTTCCAAATTGTAACTCCAGGTGTAAACTTTGACCTTTCTCACGCTGGTAAAGGAAAATCGCACGGATGGTTCTTCTTTTCTTGCTACAACACAGAACAAGCCAACACATTGTTAGAAGTAAACGCTTCTCAAAAAGATAAAGACTTTATCATGGCTGTGAACTGGAAAAAAGCAGAAGAATACATCAAAGCTGGAAAAGGTAAAAAACAAAAAGTGAAATATGCACACAACACTTGGGATGAGCATACACATTCTGCAAAATCTGTTATGAAAGATGAAGTATTGGTTTTAGATGCTTCTGAATTAAAAGATATCTGTTACATGATTCCTTGTCCAAAATCACCTCACGGTTGTGACGTTGATCCAACAGGTGAATTTATCGTAGGTTCTGGTAAATTAGCAGCTTTAATTCCTGTGTTTAGTTTTGATAAATTACAAGCTGCCATCAAAGGGAAAAAATTTGAAGGTGATTATGGAGGGATTCCAGTGGTGAAATACGAAGCTGCTTTACATGGTGAAGTTCAAAAACCTGGTTTAGGGCCATTACACACTGAATTTGACGGAAAAGGAAATGCTTATACCACTTTCTTCGTTTCTTCTGAAGTAGTAAAATGGGATATTAAAACCTTAAAAGTATTAGACCGTGTTCCAACATATTATTCTGTAGGTCACTTATGTATTCCTGGTGGTGATAGTAAAAAACCATTTGGTAAATACTTAATTGCATACAACAAAATTACAAAAGACCGTTATTTACCAACAGGTCCTGAATTAGCACAATCAGCACAAATATTTGATATTAGTGGCGATAAAATGAAACTAATTTTAGACTTCCCAACCATTGGAGAGCCGCATTACGCACAAGCAGCTCCAGCGGATTTAATTCGAAACAACGGACAGTTGAAATTCTATAAATTAGAAGATAACAAACATCCTTACGCTGCAAAAGGTGAAAAAGAAGCCAAAGTGGTAAGAGAAGGAAATAAAGTGCATGTGTACATGACCTCTATCCGATCTCACTTTGC
>NZ_JAIWOF010000115.1 GCF_020217025.1 Flavobacterium sp.
TCCTGATAATATTGAAGGTGTTTTCCTTGGTGATGAAGTATATTTCCACGTAACCAACTTAGAACAAGATTGGGATGTGCCTCACGGATTTGCTGTGAAAGGTGCTAACAATGGTGAATTATTAATCATGCCAGGAGAAACTACTACATTAAAATGGATTCCAGATAGAGTAGGAACTTTCCCATTCTACTGTACCGATTTCTGTAGTGCGTTACACCAAGAAATGCAAGGATACATTAGAGTATCTCCAAAAGGTTCAAATGTTCCATTACAATTTAGTTTAGGAACAAATTTACCTGCAACAAAATAAATTTTTAACAAAAGGGGCAAAGTAACTTTTGTCCCTTTTTTAAACTCAATTGTATGGAAACTACAAAACTTGCTTTAGTTTCAAAAATCCTTTTATTTATCATCGCAGGATTGTTTATAGGTTCTTTATTTGTGCCTATGTGGCAAATCGATTTAGATGCGCCTCAATATCCTGAAGGATTGGTTTTAAAATTACATGCCAATAAAATTGGTGGCGATGTAGAAATCATTAACGGTTTAAATCACTACATCGGAATGGCAACTTTACATACTGAGAATTTTATCGAATTCAAAATCTTGCCTTATATTGTTGGTGCTTTTTCATTAATTTCTATTGCTTTGATTTTTATCAATAACAGAAAATTCGTACTAGCATTTTTCGGAACCTTTATACTTTTCGTTATCTTAGCGGGAGTAGATTTTTACCGCTGGAATTACGAATACGGACACAATTTAGATCCGAATGCCGCTATTAAAGTACCTGGAATGGCCTATCAACCTCCATTAATTGGATACAAGCAATTATTGAATTTTGGAGCCTATTCCGTTCCTGATATTGGAGGATGGTATTTAATTGCTGCTGGTGTCATGTTATTTTACATTGTATTTAAAGAATTCAATTTATTCAAAAGAAAACAAACTATTTAGTTATGAAAAAGATTGTACTTTTATTTTCGTCGCTTCTTATTATTTCTTGTGTTTCAAACGAACCAAAACCTATCAAATTGAATGTAGATTCTTGTGAATTCTGCAAAATGACTATTTCAAACGGAAAATTTGGAGCTGAGTTATTAACTAAAAAAGGACGTTACTACAAATTTGACGATTTGTCTTGTATGATGCACTATACGAAAGAAAATACGAATGTTCAAGTGCAATTTTTCTTTGTTAACGATTACGCAAAAGACAATACTTTAATTCCAGCCGAGCAATGTTTTTACTTGCATGGAGGTTCGATTAATTCTCCAATGCGAGGTAATTTTGCCGCTTTTGCATCCGATAAAGACCAAGATGATTTTCAAAAACAACTTAATGCCAAAATGTTAACTTGGGAACAAGTTTTCACAATGTATTAATGAAAAAAATTAGTTTCATAGTATTCCTATTGTTTTTTTCAATTGGGAAAGCGGCCACTATTCAGGTAGGAGCTAACTTTCCAGTGAAGAAAATCAAGCAAGCCCTTGCAGTAGCAAAAGATGGCGATACGATTCTTGTACATTCGGGCATTTATAAAGAGGGAACGATTTTAATCAATAAAAAGATATATTTTATTGGAAAGAACTTCCCTGTTTTAGATGGTCAGAATAAAAAAGAAGTGTTGTCCATCAACGCCAATGATGTAGTGGTAAAAGGATTTAAAGTTATAAATTCAGGTCACGCTGCTTTAAATGATCCTTGTGGAATTCGTGTTTATGATAAAAATAATGTCACAATTCAAGGGAACATTCTCGATAATAATTTCTTTGGAATTTACCTTCAAAACAGTACAAATTGTATCGTTAAGAATAATATAATTAAAGCTTACGGTAAAGCTGAACAGTTAATTGGAAACGGAATTCATTGTTGGAAAAGTAATAATTTACAAATAATCGGAAATAAAATTACTGGGCATCGTGACGGTATTTATTTCGAATTTGTAACCCAATCTGTAATTTGGAGAAACATCTCTAACAATAACGTGAGATACGGATTGCATTTCATGTTTTCCAACGATGATGCCTACATAACCAATGTTTTCAAGAACAATGGAGCAGGAGTTGCGGTTATGTTTACCAAAAATGTAAAAATGTTTAATAACTATTTTGAAGAAAATTGGGGCGATTCGGCTTACGGATTATTGCTGAAAGAAATTGCAGATAGTTATATTTTCAACAATCGTTTTGCACGCAATACTTCTGGTATTTACATGGAAGGAACTTCTCGAATTAAAGTTGAAAAAAATAGTTTCGAATCGAATGGTTGGGGCATGAAAATCCAAGCGAGTTGTATGGAAAACGAAATCGTAAACAATAATTTCTTAAAAAATACTTTCGATATCAGTACCAATGGAAGTTTAGTTTTAAATACGTTCAATGAAAATTATTGGGACAAATACGAAGGTTACGATTTAGACAAAGACGGAATGGGTGATGTTCCTTATCATCCGTTGAGTTTATTTGCGGTGTTGACTGAAAATACGCCTTCTTCTATGTTGTTGTATCGAAGTTTTATGATTACGTTGTTAGATAAGTCTGAAAAAGTATTGCCTAGTATAACACCTGATAATTTTGTTGATAATAAGCCTTTAATGAAGTCACTGCCGCTATGATTGAGATAAAAGAATTGCAGAAAAAGTTTGGAAAATTTGAAGTTTTAAAGAACATCAATCTTTCTTGTAAAAAAGGAGAATGTATCGCTTTGATTGGTCCGAATGGTTGTGGAAAAACCACTTTGATAAAATCGGTTTTAGGAATGGTGTTACCAGATTCGGGTACAATTCATTTTAACGGAAATTCTGTTTTAGGTGAATATTTGTATCGCGAAAAAATTGGCTACATGCCACAAATTGGACGCTATCCAGATAATATGACAATTGGTCAAATTATCGAAATGATAAAAAAGATTCGAAATTCATCAGATAATTTGGATGAAGATTTGTTACATGCTTTCGAATTAGAAAAAATGTTTGATAAGCAAATGCGTACTTTATCTGGTGGAACTACGCAAAAAGTAAGTGCTGTTTTAGCCTTTCTTTTTAATCCAGATGTATTGATTTTAGATGAGCCCACCGCTGGTTTAGATCCTTTAGCGGCTGAGGTTTTGAAAGAGAAAATCATCAAAGAAAAAGAAAAAGGAAAATTGATTTTGATTACATCGCATTTACTAAGTGAATTGGATGATTTAATTACCGAAATCATTTTTATGCAAGATGGAAAAGTACATTTTCATCAAAAAGTGGAAGAGTTAAAAACCACCACGGGTGAAGAAAAAATCTCAAAAGCGATTGCCAAAATTTTAAAGAACAAACAAAATGAACCGAATCATTAAAATCATATTATACGACATTATCCGAAACAAAATTGTTTTAGCTTACACGCTGATTTTGTCTATTTTATCATGGAGTTCTTTTGCATTAGAAGACAATTCGTCAAAAGGGTTACTAACGATTTTGAATGTGATTTTGTTCACAGTTCCATTAGTTTCCATCTTATTTGCTACAATTTATTTGTACAATAGCGCCGAATTTATTGAACTTTTACTAAGTCAACCCATCAAAAGAAGAAAAATTTGGTTGAGTTTATTTTTTGGATTATCAACGGCGATGGTTTTTGCTTTTTTTATTGGGGCAGGAATTCCATTATTAGTCAATTCTCCTGATAGCGTAGGCATTATGATGTTGCTTAATGGTTGTTTGATTTCCATAATTTTTGTCGCTTTAGCTTTTTTGAGTTCGATTTTAACCCGAGATAAAGCAAAAGGAATTGGTTTAGCAATAATGATTTGGTTGTATTTCGCATTATTATTTGACGGAATGGTTTTGTTTTTACTCTTCCAATTAGCTGAATATCCAATCGAAAACATGATGGTTGGTATCACCGCTTTTAGTCCAATAGACTTAGCTCGAATTCAAATTCTTTTGCATTTAGATGTTTCCGCTATGATGGGATATACTGGAGCAATTTTTAAAGATTTCTTTGGGACTTCAGTTGGATTAATGGTTTCATTTGTGCTATTGAGTTTGTGGGCGATTGTTCCGTTTTTCATTTCGATGCGAAAATTCAATAAAAAAGACTTGTAATTGTTATTTAATCAAATTACAAAATGAAAACAGATATTAGAAATAGAAAGGATATTGAACTTTTAGTCGATACCTTTTATGATAAAATCAAAACCGATGCAGTTATCGGTTTTCTGTTTACCAAAATTGCCCAGGTAAATTGGGAAACTCATTTACCTAGAATGTACGATTTTTGGGAAAACATCTTGTTCTATACCGGAAATTACAACGGAAGTCCCATGCAAATCCACAAAGAGTTACACAGCAAATGTCCTATGAAACCCGAACATTTTGAGCATTGGGTAATCGTATTCACTACAACAGTTGATCAATTATTTGTAGGCGAAAAAGCCTCTGAAATTAAAGAAAGAGCATTAAATATTGCTCAAGTAATTCAGTATAAAACATTAGGGAATTAACTTTTGAAGTTTTAATTATTAATTCAAATTCGCATCAAATAAAAAGCGTAAACTGTTGAAGTCTACGCTTTTTACCTTTATAAAAGATGAATTAATAATTGTTTTCTATTTTGGAAGTAAAACATCGCCAATTACGTGGATAATTCCGTTTGATGTTTCAATGGAAGCTAAAATTTCAGAACCGTTTACGAAAGTTTTTCCATCTTTTTTAGTGATTTTCACTTTTCCACCAAATACCATATCAAATTCTTGTCCGTCTTGCATATATTCTGTTTTCAACGAACCTACATACGTATGATAGCCTAAAATGTTTTCTAAATCGCCTTTTTTCTCAGGTTTTAATAATCCTTCTACGGTTCCAGCAGGTAATTTATCAAAAGCAGCATTAGTTGGCGCAAATACAGTAAATGGTCCGGCATTACTTAAAGATGTTACTAATCCTGCAGCTTTTACTGCTGTAACCAATGTAGTGTGATCTTTACTTCCCATTGCGGTTTGCACAATATTTGGAGCAGAATTTTCATCTACTACATTTTCTTGGCCTCCAGATGATACTTCTGTAGTTTCAGATGTTGGTTCTGATGCTGTTTCTTCGCCTTGTTTACATCCAAAGGTGATTAATAAACTGGCTAACAATAAAGTTTTAATGGAATTTTTCATAATTTGAATAATTTATATACACAAAGTACTTGATTATCTGCTCATTATTTTATGCGTAGAATCATAAAAAATACTTTTTTATCCTTTTTTTGCAAATAAATTTATCCATAAAATACTTGCTAAAAGCAGTATGGCAATTCCGAACAAAGCTTCATTAATATTAGGAATTAGAGTATAACTTAGTGATGCTATTCCTTGAAGTCCCAAAACAACTTCATTCAACACAACTCCAATACTAAATAGAACTAATCCTAAGATCGTTTTCTTATTTATGGTAATAAAATCATTCACATAAATGTAAAACAATAGAAAAAGCGAAATAATAGCTAGTAAAATTAAGTGCAAATAGGCAATCACAATCGGTCTAAAACCAAAGGCTAATTTACTAATTGCAGGAACTGTGGAACCCAATTGTAATAGGAACTTCGCACTCAAAGCGAAACCGATAAAAACAATTAAATATTTTAAATAATTTGGAAGAGCTACGAATATGGATTTATTTTCTTTAAAAATAGTTTTAAATAATAAATACCAAATAACTACTTGAACAATAGCCGAAATAGCGGTTAAAATATAAATTAGTAGCGGCAAATCTAACCAAAGTGTTGACAGAAAATACCCTACAATACAGGACCAAAACAACCAAATAAATGATTGTGAATAAATTCGATTATAGTTTACTGTTACTTTTAAATAATCCATTAACAATCCCATACAAGCAAAGAAAAACCAACCATTATATTGAAAATGCAAATAGTAATAAATGGAAGCCAAATATTCATTTTGATGGATGTTTTTAGTTGCCATCATATAAGCCAAAGCAAAAGTTCCCAAAGACGAAATCACATTAAAAAATAATCCCGCTTTGAACCATTTTGTTGCTACAGATGGAGTTTCAATTTGTTTGCAATCTTTAAAGAAAACATATGCAAACCAATAAGAAACAAAAATAGAAAGGGTTGAAAAAGTAATCGAAATCGCACCATAACCTTGAATAATAAAGGAAATCAGCATTACATAAGAGCAAATTAAATTCCCTATTAAAACAAGATTGTATTTTTTAAAAGCGATTTTATTGAGAGTATCGTGTTTTTGTAAAAATGCAATGAGCAACGTCATTAAAGTATGCGTAACCCAACCCGCAAAAGCAAAATGAGAATGGGAATGTTGTACACTTTTTTGATCGAGAAGCGGAAATTCAAACAGAATCTTATAGCGCATTAAAAGTCCTAATAATGCAACAAGCATCAGATTAAAAATCGAAAACCGAATCCAAAAAGTTGTTTTAAAAGACATCAGTAATATAATTTATGATTAATAATTTCCACTTTATTCGTTTTGCTCATTCTTGAAAGTTCTCGAATCACCGTTTCCACACGTAAACCTGTAAAGTTGGCAATTTCTTGTCTTGTAAATTCTACCAATTCTTTTTTAGGACAATCGGGGTTTTTGTGGGCATTTAAAAAGGCTAAAATTCGAAACTCTGGTTTTTGATTTACAATGTCTTTTGTAGTTTTGGCTTTGGTGTGAATTCGAGTTGCCATTAAATTCAAGAATTGCTTCTGAATAAAAGGATATTCCTCTAAAATCTTTAAAAACTTCTCCTTCGAAATTTTTATTATTTTGGAATCTTTAAAGGCTACTGCAGTGGAAGGATACAATTCATCAATAAACAAAGGTGGTTCACCAAAACTATGACCATTTTTAAAATAGCCTTGAGTAAACTCTTTTCCTTCGTCATTGGAATTGTACATTCTTACGCAACCATCGATAATTTGATAATAAAAATTCGCTGATTCTTCTTCATGAAAAATAATTTCATTTTTCTTGTACTCCTTGGCAATGGCGCCCCAAGTAAATAATAAATCTAAATCAATCTGCATAAAGTAGTTGTGTTGAAGGCTTTAATTCTTTTAGATAAAGCACAAATTAATTCCAATAAAAGTAAAAAAAATATGACTGAAATCATACAAAATCCTAATTTATTTGCTGTAAATTTGTCCCATGAAACAATTACTAATCATATTAACTGCATTGATGTTTTTAAAGCCGATACTTCCGGTTTTAGAGTATGCTGTGAATTATGATTACATTGTTACCAACCTTTGTGAGAACAAATCCAAACCCGAATTAAAATGTAACGGAAAGTGCCACTTGGCAAAACAATTGGCAAAAGCTTCCGAAAGTAATTCTGAAAATTCTTCTGATAAGAAAATATCTTTCGAACATACTGAAATTGTATTTTTTCAGGAAATTCAGCCTATAGAAATTAGACAAATTTATTTTTTAAATAAAACTTCTATTGGTAACAATTATTCTAACCTTTACTTTCACTTGAATGATTGTGCCTTTTTTCATCCACCCACATTTATTTCTTAATTAAATATTGGTTTTTGTTAGTTCATTTACTGAATTAACCCATTCAGCTTATATCATAATTTCTCTGAAAAAATCACATTTCAGATGGAATTACAATCAATTTAATTAAAAAATATAATGAAAACTTCAATAAAATATATTGTAGCCATTTTTGCTATGGCCTTAACTTTCGTGTCTTGTTCAAACGATGATGAAACTACTGTAAATGAATTAGACGGAATTACTAAATTTAAAGAAATCACTAACGATACTCATACTATTGAATTGTATTCTCACATGGGAAGTTTAGAACAAGGATACAACGAAATTAGCTTAAGAATTAAAGACAACACCACAGATAAATACATTAAAAATGCCGAAGTGAGTTGGTCTCCATTAATGCACATGGCTATGATGACGCATTCATGTCCCTATTCAGCAGTAGAAAAAGTAACTGAAAATGGAACTTTATACGAAGGTTATATTATGTTCCAAATGGCTCAAAATGATACGGAATATTGGGACTTAAAAATCGATTACACAATTAATGGTGTAGATTATACGGTAACTTCTGTACTTGATGTGCCAGCTTCTGCAAAACGTAAAGTAAATACATTCACAGGTTCAGATGGTGTTAAGTATTTAGTGGCTTATATTGAGCCTCATCATCCAAAAGTAGCCATCAATGATATGAAAGTTGGCGTTTGGAAAATGCAAAACATGATGACGTTCCCAGTTGTAGATGGTTACACCGTAAAAATCGACCCAAGAATGCCAAGTATGGGAAATCATACCTCTCCAAATAACGTTCATGCAACACAAACACTTGCTGGTGGATTATATGATGGGAAATTATCGTTAACCATGACAGGTTATTGGAAAATCAACTTACAATTAGCTGACGCAGAAGGAACTATCTTAAAAGGAGAAGAAATCACAGAAACAGTTACTGCTAGTAGTATTTTCTTCGAAATCGAATTTTAATTTTTACTTATAAAAAAGGTCGTTATGACATTATAATGACCTTTTTTAAAACTTTTATATCATGAAAAAATTAATAGTATTTTTTCTGTCACTTTCGTTTTGTTTTACTTTTAGTCAAGAAGCGGATTCTATCAAAACCAAAGAACTTAAAGAAGTTTTAGTGGTAGGAACAAAAGCAACTTTGCACGAAAAACAAACTAAAACACTCGCTACTTTAGACGAATTTTTACAAAAATCAACCAAAGTAGATTTAATCAAAAGAGGTGCTTATGCTTGGGAACCCATCATCAACGGAATGGCAACTGAACGAACCGTAGTTACGATTGATGGAATGCGAATCTTTGGTGCTTGTACCGATAAAATGGACCCTGTAACTTCCTATGTTGAAGTTTCTAATTTGTCAGAAGCTACCATTTCTTCAGGACAACAAGGTAGTTGTCATGGCAATACAATTGGTGGTTCTATCGATTTAAAAAGAAGCCAACGTCAATTTACCAATGCAGGTTGGGAATTCTTTGTTAACTCAGGTTATGAAACGAATAATCAGCAAAAAATCATAGGTTCTGCCATCAATTATGCTGATAGTTTATTTTATGTGGATACCGATGTGATGTTTCGAGATGCCGAAAATTATAAAGCAGGGAATAACAAAGAAATTCAGTTTTCACAGTTCAGAAAACTCAATCTTTCTGCTACTTCGGGCTACCGATTGGCGCCTAATAAAAACATTGAAGCTTCTGTAATTTTTGATAGAGCTACCGATGTTGGTTATCCTGCGTTACCAATGGATGTTTCGTTGGCGGAAGCTTTGATTACTTCAGTAAAATTCAATTACAAACCTAATTTGGAGCAAATCGATAATTGGGAAACCAAACTCTATTTCAATACGATTACGCACACTATGGACGATACAAAACGTCCTGTTGTTCCTATTCATATGGATATGCCAGGTTGGAGCGATACCTATGGTTTTTATTCCAAAGTAAATGGGAAATACAAAAAGCATCAATTTTTAGCTAATTTGAATTCGTTTTACAATCGTTCCGTTGCCGAAATGACGATGTATCCATCTGATCCAAACGAAAACTTAATGTTTATGTACACTTGGCCTGATGTTCGCACGTTGTATGCTGGAATTTATTTGGAAGATAATTTCGAAATCAATTGTCATTCTAATTTGAAATTCACTACCAATTTAGGGTTTCATAATAACAATGTAGCTAGTGATTTCGGCTTACAAAGTTTGCAGATTTTTTATCCTGAAATGGAAGCTTCAAAATCTCGATTCCTAAAAAGTTTTTCAACTAATTATTTCTACAACAAAGACGGAATTTCGTATGGATTCGGAATGGGGTATGGCGAACGCGCTCCATCAGTTTCAGAAGGGTATGGGTTTTATTTATTCAACAGTTTTGATGGATTTGATTACATCGGAAACCCCAATTTAAAAAACGAAAAATCATTAGAAGGAAATGCCAATATTGGTTTCAAAAATGCGAAATGGCAAACTAAATTATCAGCATCATATTTTCACATTTACGATTATATCATCGGAATTCCTGATGCTTCGGTAGCGCCTATGACTATTGGTGCTAATGGAATAAAAGTGTATACCGCTTTAGATTATGCGACTATTTTATCTTCCGATTTTACAGTGAGTTATCAATTATCTGATTTCTGGATTTGGAAAGGCCAATTCGTCTATAACTTAGGAAAAGACAATGAGAATAACGGATTGCCTTTTATGAGTCCCTTTAATTACATGACTTCTTTAGGATTTAGACCAGGAAAATTTAGTTCGGAATTACAACTAAAAGGAAATGCCACACAAACCGAATACAACGCTTTTTATGGTGAAGACAAAACACCTGATTATGCAATTGTAAATGTTAATTTAGGTTATAAATTCATTTTTGAAAAATCAAAAATGATTGTAAATACAGGTGTTGAAAACATCTTCGATGCCAATTATACGACTTACACCGATTGGAAAAATCTTCCAAGAATGGGACGAAATATCTTTATTAATTTGATGTTTCAGTTTTAAAAATACTACAAATTAGAAGAATTGGTTTTATAGCGATTTCAAGAAAGTTTCTCCTGACTTAATTCCCAAAGCTAATTCTTCTAAATTCGTGGTTTCTAGCATATGCGCTAGTTCATTACGAATACTTTTAAATTTATCATGCACTGGACAAGGATGTGTTTCAGAACATTGCGATAATCCTAATCCACAACCATGGAAAACGGCATCGCCATCAATGGCATCTACAATTTCAACTAAGAAAGTCTTTTTAATTCTTTTTATCGGAATATAAAATCCACCATTTACCCCTTTTACCGATTCGATAATTCCAGCTTTTACAAGTATTTGTAAAATTTTAGCTGTAAACGCTTGTGGCGAATCGATTTCTTTGGCGATATCAACAAAACCTACCTTTTTTTCTTCTAAGGAATGTTTTGCAATAAATATGGTAGCTTTTATAGCATAATTGCATGATTTTGAAAACATAAGCAACGATAAATTTGAAAGAATTAAAGGCCAAATATACAATGGAATTATGATATTTTACCTGATTTTATCATCGTATTTTTAGGATAAATTTATTCCTCAATCTTCAATTCATTTTTCTTCCAAGATTGAATAAACAGATATATGAAGAAACTCGCCATACTAAACATTAAAATTGTTCCCAAAATGATGAAAAGTAAAACCCAATTTCCACTGGAACTACTCATTTTGCTGAAGCTTTCCGAAGTCAATCCAGCTTGCCAAATTGCTCGTTGAACGCCCATTCCAATTAAGGAAATTAAAAAAAGTAATAAGGTAACTTGTACAATCCAAAACGCAATGCTACCATACAATCGCCATTTTGCTGAGTTAAATGTTGGTTTAATAAAATAGAAAACACCCGCCAAAATAATCATCGTGTTAATTCCAATGGTAGTTCCCATAGCATGCGCCACCGTTATATGCGTTCCGTGGGTGTATAAGTTGATGGCTGGAATTGACATAAATAAGGCAAGGGTTAAGTTTATTGTTATCCAATAATCAGAAGCCATTAAAAAGCGATAAGGGAAAAAGTAGTAAAATTGTTTGTTTTCTTTGATTTGTTGGCTCCATTTGTAAAAAATACGAATCAAAATAATCCATTCGGTCATGCTCACTGCGTAGGCAATGTAATGAATGTATTTTTCGGTTGGAAGCAAGTAAATATGGTGTCCCCAATTGAACATCAAATTAAACATTCCTAGAAAATACATCGCAAAAGACAGTTTTTGATAGGACGATTTTTCATCGCCACTAATTTTTTCCATCAAATAAAAAGCAACGCCATAAATAATTTGATTAATAGCGCCTACGAGCGAACCATTTACTTTCCACTGAATCGTCATATCAGCAATGAAATGTTGTCTGAAATAAGGAAAAATCCACAAATAGTTTTCTATAAAAGTAATAATAAAGAAGATAATTCCAGTGAGCCACATCCAATAATAGACGGGCCATTTCATAGAAAATCCAACCTGATGCAGATAGAAAACTAAGAAAACAATAAAGGAAACAAAGATCGGTAAAGCCCAAATGGGATTGAATTCCCAATATTCTCTTCCACCAAAATCACCTGTAAAATAGCTATAAAAAATTCCAAGTAAAGCAATTACCCAAAGTGAAAAATGCAAGTATTGTAAAAAAGTTCCAAAACGTGTGGTTTTCATTTTTGCAATAATCAGTGTTACAAAACCCAATCCAGCAGTTATAATCCCTAAATATGCACTACTCACATGAAGCGGACGAAGCGATAAAAATCCCATAACACCCGATTTTGGTTGGGTTATGCGATAACTTTCGGAAGCTAAATGTCCAAAAAACAAACCTAAAACAAACAGTATAAGAGCTACTCTGATGAGCCAAATTCCAAAATTCTTCATTTCTTTTCTAAACTAAAAGTTCCTATTATTTCAGGTTGGTAATCTTGCGGATTTGATGTTCCTGTGGCATCTACATTTTTTAAGAAGTGTAAAAGCGCTTTCATTTCGTCATCCGAAATTTTAAAAGCAGGCATTTGTTTTACTCCCGATTTTATAATGCCTTTGATATACGCTTCATTGTTGGCAGTTCTAGAATACACATTCGTTAAATCCGGACCCAAATAACCGCCTAAGCCATACAATTGATGACACGTATGGCAGTTGTATTTTTGCCAAACCAATCGACCTTCAGCTACTAAATGAAGTTCTTTTTCAGAATAGGGCGTTGGGCTAAAAAGTGGAATGGCATAAATCCAAATGCTAAACGTTAGAAAACAAACGATAAGCAACAAAAAAATGCGTTTTGGATGAGCAAATAGATTCAGCATTACGAAATAGTTTTTTCTTTTTTAACCGATTTTACGCGGTATCTTTTGGGTAAACAATCTTTTAAAATAATTTCTGCGGTTTGAATCAAATTATAAGTTTCACATAAAAACGGATGCGAATCATAATTTTTGAACTTCATTTTGAAGCGTTTGCTCATTTCGGTGACCATTTCATATACTTTTTCGGTATTTTTTCCAGAAGTGTACAAAGCATCGTATTTCATGAAATGTTGCAGTTGGTTTTTGAATTGCAAAATTTGGTCGTGATGAATGTTTTTATAACGAATTGGCGTAATTTCAGACTTATTTAATTTAATAGCATCTATTGATGAAGTCAAATAATTCGCTAAATCATGCGCATAAACAATCGCTTCTAATAATGAATTCGAAGCCAATCGATTAGCACCATGAAGTCCGGTGTGCGAACATTCTCCAATAGCGAACAATTGTTTAATAGAAGTAGCACCCATTTCATCCACGACAATTCCGCCACATTGATAATGCGCTGCTGGAATTATCGGAATTAAATCTTTGGAAACATCAATGCCATTTTCAAAACAATAGTTGTAAACCTTTGGAAATTTTGTTTTAAACGTCTCTATCGGCAAATGTCTTACATCGAGCCAAACGTGTTGCGAATGTTCCTTTTTCATTTGATCCGAAATGGCTTTTGAAACGATATCTCGAGTTGCTAATTCGCCATCAGGATGATATTGAAAAACAAAACATTCCATTTTTTGATTCAAAATATGAGCTCCAAATCCTCGAATGGCTTCAGTAATTAAGAAAGCTTGACTTTTATTAGGTTCGTAAAGTGCTGTGGGATGAAATTGAATGTATTTCATTTTGTCCAATTTTGCTCCCGCTCGATACGCCATTGCCACACCATCTCCCGTAGAAACAAACGGATTTGAAGTCACACCAAACACTTGCCCAGAACCACCGGTAGCCAAAACAGTTGCTTTTGCTACGATGGAAGTCACTTCACTTTTTTTATCAAATCCGATGATTCCGATGCATTTTTGATTGTCTAGTAATACATCTGTTGCAAAAAAGGAAGTTCTGATGGTAACATTCGGTAAATTCTGAACGACTTGAATCAACTTGGTTTCAATTTCCAGTCCTGTTTTGTCTTTGTGATGTACAATGCGGTTTTGGGAGTGACCGCCTTCTAATCCTAAATCCAATTCTCCTGAATTATTCTTGTCTAGTTCCACGCCCCATTGAATCAATTCTTGAAGTCGGGCAGGAGCTTCTGTAATTACGTGTTCGACTACTTTTTTATCGCAAATGCCTTTTCCAGCAAGTAAAGTGTCTTGAATATGTTGTTGGTAACTGTCTTTGATAAAATCGTGTACTACGGCAATTCCGCCTTGTGCGTAATACGTATTGCACTCGTCTATGGAGGTTTTGCTAAGTAAGGTAATTTGTAGGTTCGGATTTTGCTCGCTGAGATATTTCGCTAGAGATAATCCAGCTAATCCTGTGCCTACTATAAGTATATCGGTTTCTAAATTTTGCATGATGTTTTAGTTTAGCGCTAACATTCTTTGAATTGGAAGTAAAGCTTTTTCGATGATTTCGTTGTCCAAATGCACTTCTGGACTTTCATCTTGTAAACATTGATAGAGTTTTTCTAAGGTGTTGACTTTCATAAACGCACACTCGCTGCACGCACAAGTATTGTCTTCTTTTGAAGGCGCTGGAATTAATGTTTTGGTTGGATTATCCAACTGCATTTGGTGTAAAATTCCAGCTTCTGTGGCTACGATGAAAGTGTCGTTTGGACTGTTTTTTACATGATTCAACATGCCAGATGTGGAACCAATGTAATGTGCTACTTTCAAAATATGCGTTTCCGATTCAGGATGCGCAATGATGGTAGCGTTTGGATGTTTTTTATATAAATCGATTAATTTTTCTAAAGAAAATGCTTCGTGAACAATGCAAGAACCTTCCCATAAAACCATATCACGACCAGTTTCGGAAATTAAGTATTTGCCTAAATTTTTATCAGGAGCAAACACAATGGGTTGGTCTTCTGGAATGGATGCAATCACTTTTTTAGCATTGGAAGAAGTACAAACAATATCGGTTAATGTTTTAACTTCGGCTGTGCAATTGATGTAGGTTACAACGGTATGATTCGGATATTTTTCTAAGAAATTCTTGAATTCATCTGGCGGACAACCATCGGCAAGGGAACAACCTGCTTTTACATCGGGAACGATTACTTTTTTATTTGGATTGACAATTTTAGCTGTTTCTGCCATGAAATAAACGCCTGCAAAAACGATAATATCGGCATCAACTTGCGATGCTTTTCTAGATAATTCTAAACTATCACCCACAAAATCAGCAATCTCTTGAATAGCTTCTTCTTGATAATAATGCGCCAGAATTACCGCATTTTTTCTTTTTTTCAATTCAAGAATTTTCTCTTTTAAATCCGAAGTTGTTTTCATTAGAGGATATTTTTATCTTTTATTTAATTAAATTTTTTAAAGCTTAAGGAAAGTCTCTCCAGTGTTGAATTCACTAATTAAATCCAAAAGAGAGGTTTCTTTCAGCGTTTTCTTCAAATTTTCACGTAATGGCTTGTACTTATGATGAAAAGGACACGGTTGTTTGTCGGAACAATCATGAAGTCCTAAACTGCATCTGTCAAATAAGTCATTTCCGTCGATAGCTTTTACAAGCTGTTCTAATTTGATGTGTTTCAATTGTACCTTTTCGATTTCAAAACCACCGCCATTTCCTTTAATCGATTTTATGATGTCGGCTTTTACCAAACGTTGTAAAATCTTAGCTGTAAAAGGTTCTGGCGATTCTATTTTTCTGGCAATGTCTCGAATACCGCAACGTTTGCCCGCAGACGATTCTGAGGCAATGTAAATGGTAGCTCGTATGGCATATTCACAGGTTTTTGAAAACATAGATAAAATTTACACAAAGTTAGGCATTTTAAATCATCGAAATATGATTTTAGTCATATTCTGGTGGATATCCTTTTCCGAAATTGATTGCGAATCGGGTAGTGGTGCAATCGTGTTTTGATAATTTCTAAAATTTTGAATGTAATAGTTTTTGTCGTAACCTAATTCTAATAAAACGTTTTGCATTGCAGTAATATCCCCTGGATTCAATAAAGAAGAATGATAAGTAGTTCGAATTTCAAATGGAATGGAACTCGCTTGAAGCAATTCAAAACAACTTAGAAATTGAGTATAAAAATCCGATTTTGTAATCGCAAAGAATTTTTCTTTCGGGCCTTTAAAATCCAAAGCCACATAATCGATGAGATTTTCTTCTATTAGTTTTTCCAGTACTTTGGGCTGACTTCCATTCGTATCTACTTTGATTAAAAATCCTAAACTTTTTACTAATTTGATGAACGAAATGATGTCTTTATGTATCAAACATTCGCCACCGCTAAAAACTACGGCATCCAACAAATTTCTTCTGGATTTTAAAAACGAAATAATTTCGGAAAAGTAAAAAGCCCCTTTTCCGAAAACTATTTCGGGATTGTAACAATAATCACATTTCATATTACACCCTGCAAACCATAAGATACAAGCCGATTTATCGGGATAATCTAGTAGAGTGAAGGGTGTAAAACTATGAATGGCTTTTTTGTTTAGAAAATCAAGATTTACATTCTCTAAAGTGGGTTCGTTGTTTGTGTTCACCTTTTTTTCCAATATTAAAACTTTCTACGGGTCTGTGATAGCCCATTACTCGTGTATAAACCAAACATTTGGTTCTTTTTTCATTGTGTTGAAGCAAAGCTTCAGTGGTTTGTGTTTGCATAGGATGTTGTATTTAAGGTTGCTAATAATTCTTCATCGCATTTTGGACAATATTCGTGTTCACCATTCAAATAACCATGTTTCGGACAAACGCTGAAAACGGGAGTCACCGTGATGTAAGGCAATTTAAAATTCGTAATTACTTTTTTAACGAAATTACGACACGCTTCTACCGAACTCAATTTTTCGTTCATATATAAGTGTAGAACCGTTCCTCCTGTGTACTGACATTGTAAATTGTCTTGTAACAACAAAGCTTCAAACGGATCTTCGGTGTAATCAACTGGTAATTGTGAACTGTTCGTATAATAAATGTTTTCGCCTTCACCTGCCTGAATAATATCGGAATAACGTTTTTTATCCTCTTTCGCAAAACGATACGTAGTGCCTTCTGCTGGAGTTGCTTCTAA
This sequence comes from Flavobacterium sp., assembly GCF_020217025.1. Classification (GTDB taxonomy): domain Bacteria; phylum Bacteroidota; class Bacteroidia; order Flavobacteriales; family Flavobacteriaceae; genus Flavobacterium. The sequence continues at coordinate 17,068 of NZ_JAIWOF010000115.1, forward strand.
GTTGTATAAATTGCCTGTTTTTTCTTGATAAGCTCTCATTTTGGTTCGAATGTGTTCCAAAATTTCAGTCGCGAACGCCATTCCGTAGTCAGAAACAATATCTTCTTTTCCATCAGTGAAATTTTGAATCATTTCGTTAATTCCGTTCACGCCAATTGTAGAAAAGTGATTTCTGAAATGTGGCAAATAACGTTTGGTATATGGAAACAAACCTCTATCGTACATTTCTTGAATGAAAACGCGTTTTTTCTCTAAGGTTGCTTTTGAAATTTCTAACAAACGATCTAAATCGGAATATAATTTGGCTTTATTGCCTTTGTTTAAGTAACCTAATCGAGCCATGTTGATAGTTACCACACCGATACTTCCGGTCATTTCCGCACTTCCGAATAAACCATTTCCTCTTTTTAATAATTCACGTAAATCGAGTTGTAAACGGCAGCACATGCTTCGTACGGCATTGGGTTTGTAGGCATTTGGATTTTCAACTTTATTGCCGTTTTCATCATACGTATATTGACTTCCGATGAAATTCTGGAAATAAGACGAACCAATTTTCGCTGTATTTTCAAAAAGAATATCGGTGTTTTCTCCGTACCAATCAAACTCTTCGGTAATGTTGACCGTTGGAATAGGGAAGGTGAACGGTTGTCCATGCGCATCGCCTTCGGTCATAACCGTATAATAGGCTTTGTTGATGAGATTCATTTCTTTTTGAAAATGTTCGTAACGCATTTCGGTAATGTCTGAAACGCCTCTTTCTTGGGCTCTTTTTATAAAATCTTCAGAAGTAATTCCTTTGAAAAGATGCTGTTCGTTTCGAGTTGGGATTTGCTCTTTTAAGTCGTCAGGAACTACCCAATCTAAAGTAATATTCGTAAACGGCGATTGTCCCCAACGTGCTGGGACATTCAAATTGTAAACAAAACTTCGAATCGCTTTTAAAACATCCTCATACGATAAATTATCTTTGAAAACATAAGGCGCCAAATACGTATCAAATGAACTAAACGCTTGAGCTCCGGCCCATTCGCTTTGTAAAATTCCAAGGAAATTCGCCATCTGTCCTAATGCTTCTCTAAAATGATTAGGAGGACGACTTTCCACTCGACCCCGAACTCCGTTAAAACCTTCATTTAGTAAAACACGTAAACTCCAACCTGCACAATAACCCGTTAAGCAATCTAAGTCGTGAATGTGAATATCGCCATTTCGGTGCGCATAACCTTCTTCTTTAGAATAAACTTTGTCTAACCAATAATTCGCAATGATTTTTCCAGCGACATTATTGACTAAACCTGCGTTGGAATACGAAGTATTAGCGTTGGCATTGATGCGCCAATCGGTTTGGTTGGTGTATTCTTCGATGGTTTGGGTGCTGTCAACATAAGTAGTGTCATCATTTAAACCTAAAACGTGTTCGCGTTGCAGTTTTCGAGTATGACGGAACAACATGAAGGAACGCATTACTTCATAATGACCATATTCGAAAAGTGTTTTTTCAATTTTATCTTGAATATCTTCTACTGCCCAAGTGTCTTGATGTGATAACAATTGGAACACCGTTTCAATAACTTTTGTATTTAAAGTTTCGCTTACACTGGCAAATGCTTTTGTGATGGCTTCTTCTATTTTGAAAGGTTCAAATGGTAAATATGTACCATTTCGTTTAATTACAAATTTGTCCATACTGCAGAATTTTAATTGTGGTATGGAACAAATTTAAATATTAAAAAGACTTTTAAGTCTTGTTTGAATAAATAGTAATCAACAAATTATAATGTATTTTTGTTGATAAGTTATTTTGATGAATTAAAGTTTTAATTTTAGTTATTGGAAATAAAAAACCTGCAAATTCCAGTGATATTGACCACCCAATTCCAATTTAAAGTGACCACCTGATTCCAATTCAAATTGACCACCTAATTTCGGTGCAAAAT